>JBBSMV010000221.1:0-5059 GCA_038232975.1 Rhodothermales bacterium | reverse complement strand
AGTCGCCGACAAGATACCGCCCCGCTCAGAGCCGCTCCTTGCGCTCCAGGTAGAGCGAGCGGAAGAGCATCGTGGCCGTGCGCGCCGTCTGCTCGGTGAACCAGTAGCTCACGCCCGCGCCGACGGCGGCCCCGGCCACCGGGATGAGTTGCCCGAGCTTTTCACGTGCTGAGCACTACGCGCAAGCCTGGGTCCGTCTCGCACTCAGCGATGATGCGGTTATAGGCATCAACGAAACCCTGTACCGTAGGGCGTTGATCTTCCACACGGAAAGCACTGAGTTCGTGCAGATTCAAGGTCAGAAACTGGAGAATGTCATGTACCTCGATCCTATCCACGATTCCCTCCGCTTGACCTCCTCTAGCCAGTAACGCTCCACGGCGGCGAGGTCGAGCCCGCCCGCTTCGGCCCGTTGATTCAGGAGGCGCACGTACTTCCGCATTAGCCCGATGCTTCCGCGGCTGGTTCGGCCGCCTTCGCTGGCGAGCGTGCGCGCGATCCCGTAGTCCGCGAGGACGGCTTGCACCGAGGCTTTTCCCTGCCCGCGCACCTGGCCTCGGCTCTCGGCGATCAAGCTCTCGGGATCGAGCGGCAGCCCTTCGTCTCGGGCGACCCTCGTGACGTGCAGCATGACGCTGAGGGAGCCTTTCCCCTTGACCCGCTGCTCCGACCGGAAGGCGTCGAGCCACGTGATTGCAGCGCTCATACGCTCTCAAACCCTTGCGCCTCTTCAAAGGCGACAGCCCCTTCCTCTTCCTCCATCAGCGGATTCAGGTAGTGTGTGGCGAGCCATTCCACCGCCGGCACACACACCGCGTCTCCGAAGCCGAAGAGAACATCGTTGAGCGAAAGATGAGGCGCGATCCGGTAGTCGTCCGCCCCCATCAGCCGGGCGCACTCCCGGCCGTTTAGAAGCCGGGCATCGATGTGCCCGTTGCCTGCACGGAGGAGAATCTGTTTGGCGCTTCCGCCCTTCGGGGTGCGGAGGCACCCGGCGAGGCCATCCGTTCTTAGCTCGGCCGTGGACCGACGCTTGCCCTCACGCAGCCTCATTCTTCGAAAGACGGTCCCGTAGCTCCAGGACTCCCCTGCCTTCATATGCGCGACCGCCTCCGTATGGCGCGCGCTCATCTGACTGAGGAGGTAGTCCACTCGGTCACGCTCCCACCACTCGTTCTCTTCGGAGTCTACAAGCGCTGCCAGGCTGATGTGGCACGGCGGCGGGGCCGGGAGGTCTCGGAGGTTCCAGTCAATGTGAGGGTGCGACCGGATGAAAGCCGAGAGCCTGCCGTGCCTTAAGGAAGTTATGCGGCTCAGCACACGCTCGTTGCGGAAGGGGCTGGTTGCTCGGTATACACGCTGCACCCCGATGACGAACAAACGCTGGCGGCTCTGCGGTACGAAGTGGGTCGCATCCAGCAACATAGCATCAACGGTGTATCCGAGTTCGTTCAGAATCAGCAGGGCAGCTTCGAAATCCTTGCCGCCGTCGGAGGTAACGAATCCCGGTACGTTCTCCAGCGTGACGACCTTTGGACGACGGCAGCCCATCTCCCCCAGGATGCGAGTAAAGCACCAAAACGCGGAAGACGCTTCCCCGTCCAACCCCTCACGCGCGCCTGCCAGCGATAGGTCAGTGCAAGGAAAGGAGGCGTGGGCGAGAACCGTCGTCGGGATATCGGCTGCTTGCAACGTCCGGATGTCTTGCAGCTTGTAGTGAGACTCCAAGCCGAAATGCCCCTCGTACATCGCCCGTTTCTTCGGGTCGAAGTCTACAGCGTAGGTGGAGGTCCACCCCGCGCGCTCCAGCCCCAAGCTGAACAGCCCGATTCCAGCGAAGAAGTCGGCGAAGGTTTTCTCTACAAGCTCGGGCAAGGCGGTCTCGGCGGTTAGTCGCCGACAAGATACCGCCCCGCTCAGAGCCGCTCCTTGCGCTCGAGGTAGAGCGAGCGGAAGAGCATGGTGGCCGTGCGCGCCGTCTGCTCGGTGAACCAGTAGTTGACCCCCGCGCCGATGGCGGCCCCGGCCACCGGGATCAGCTGCCCGAGCTTGCAGGGAAAACCTTCGCCGACTTCTTCGCCGGGATCGGGCTGTTCAGCTTGGGACTGGAGCGCGCCGGATGGACCTCCACCTACGCCGGTGAACTGGATGAGCCCCTTTGCCACCTTCATCGAGTCGATCTGGACCCGGTCGCCAGCCGTCGGACGGCTGTAGCGCTTCGGCTTTCGAGGCCGCTTCGGGCGCTTGAGCGGATGGACGGCGGCATCGGCCAGGATGCGGTGGAGCGTCGAGGTCGAGAGGCGGGTGCCGTCCTGGCGGAGGAGCTCGGCCTGGAGCCGCTTCGAGCCGAGGTTGCGCTCACGTCGGAGCGAGAGGACGCGAGCGGTGAGTTCGTCGGTCCGCTTGGAGTCGGCGAGGCGGTGGGGCCTCCGGCTCCGGGAGCGGAGTCCGGCGTCGCCTTCGGCGGCGAACCGCCGCGCCCATTTGCGGAGGGTAGGGCGGGAGATGCCGCAGCGCCGGCAGGTGAGGCCAGCGTCGCCGGTCTGTCGCTAGGTCTCGACCCAGGTGCGGCGGGCTTGGAGGGTCTTCGGGGAGTCTGTCACGGGGCGATGGTGGGTGGCTCAGCCTAAGCTACCCATTGGAACGATGTCCCCGATCCCGACATGCATACGCTGCGAAGGACGGCTGTGTTTGAACGTCGGCCCCGCCTGAACGTTGCACCCGTTCAGGCCAGGAGCAGGTAGAGCAGGCCGCCCGCGGCGAGGGGCATGAGCGCGAGGAGCGCCATCCCTTTCCAGTAGGGCAGCACCGGAGGCTGAGGGTCTTCCCACGACATGGCGGCGTGCGGTTGGTAGCGGGTCAGGCCCCGTGGAGAAGGTGCATGACGTGCCCCATCCACGGCGTTCCCCGGAGCACCGTTACGGCCCCGGCGACGACGGCGACGACACCTGCGAGTCGGCTCAGCCGCACCCGATGGGCCGGACGAAGGAGAGAGCCGAGCGTGGCAACGGCGAAAAGCGCCGGGACCGTAGCGAGGCCGAAAGCGGCCATCGTGAGCACGCCGCCGAGCGTGGAGCCCGAGGCGACGGCCATCGCGAGCGCCGCGTAGACGAGCCCGCACGGGAGGAACCCGTTGAGGAAGCCGAGTCCGAGCGTCGAGGCCGGGCTCCGGCGGCGGGCGAAGAACGCGAAGGCAGCGCGGAAGCCAGGGAGCCGGGCGAGCGCGCCCCCGCCCTCCAGCCACCGCACGTTCCGCATCAGCCCGACCCCGATCACGACGAGCACGATCCCGAGCGCGATGCTCAGCGCGTCCTGCATCCCGGCGAAGAGGGTGCCGAGTCCGGCTCCGAGCGCGCCCGCCACGGCTCCGAGGAGCGCGTAGGCTCCGGTCTTGCCGAGGTAGTAGAGCCCCTGCCGGAGCTGGAGCTGCGCCGCCGAGGGCTCATCCTGCGCCAGCAGCAGCACGAGCGGCCCGCACATCCCCACGCAGTGGAGGCTGCCGGCGAGGCCGAAGACGAAGGCGGCGACGAGCGGGGCGAGGTCCATCGCGTCACGCGGGTCCGGTGGAGACGTCGGAGAGGCGGGCGCGGAGGCGGAGCGCGTTCCACGTCACGAACGCGCTCGAGAGCACCATCACGACGACGGCCACGAGCGGGTGGAGCAGCCCGGCTACGGCGAGGGCTAGCCCGACAGCGTTGTAGGCGAATGTCCAGACGAGGTTCTGCCGGATCGTCCGCTGCGTCTGACGTGCGAGGCGGACGAGCCACGGCAGACTGCGGAGGTCGGGGTCGTAGAGCGTCACGTCGGCGGCTTCGACGGCGAGGGCGGCCCCGTGCGCGAGGGCTATCCCGACGTCGGCGGCGGCGAGCGCAGCGGCGTCGTTGATCCCGTCCCCGACCACGGCGACGGGTCCATGCTCCCTGCGGAGCGTCTCGACGTGGGCGAGCTTGGCCTCGGGCGAGGCGTCGCCGCGGAAGGGCACGCCGAGACGCCCGGCGAGCGCACGGGTGGCCTCTCTCCGGTCGCCCGAAAGGATCTCGACGTGCAGCCCCTCGGCGCGCAGGTCCCGGACGGCGGCCTCGGCGTGTTCCACCGGCTGCTCGGCCACCTCCAGCACGGCCACCAGATGCGCGTCCACGGTGAGGAACAGCGCCCGGCTCCCCTCGGCTTCGATGGACCGGGCAGCATCGAGAAAGAGCGCGTCATCGGGCGTACCGTCCAGCACGCCGCCGTTCCCCACGGCCACCTCGCGGAGAATGCCTCCATCCCGGACCAGCCCGCGCACGCCGACGCCGGGCAGAACGTGGGCCTCGACGACCTCGGGCAGGACCAGCCGACGGGCTTGGGCTTCAGCGCGGACGGCTTCGGCGAGCGGGTGCTGCACGCCCCCCTCCACCGCCGCCGCGAGGGCGAGAAGCCGGTCATCCGCCTGCCCCGGACTCGATCCGGGGTCGGCCTCATTTTCGGGGGAGAGACCGACGACGACCGGCCACCCCGTCGCCTGTCCATCGCCGCCGACGGGGCCACCGGCGAAGGTGGGCACGGGGATGGCATTGGCGAGCGCACTCGGCGCGAGCACGATCACGCGCACCCGGCCCGTCGTCGTATCGGTGAGGGTGCCGGTCTTGTCGAGCGCCACGGCGCGCACGTCGCCGAGGTCGAGGAGGGTCTGCCCGGAGCGGACGAGGAGGCCCCGCCGGACGGCGGCCCCGAGCGCGACGTGGAGCACGAGCGGGATTGCCAAGCCGAGCGCGCACGGGCAGGCGATGAGTACGACGGAGAGCGCCGCGTAGAGCGCCCGCTCGAACCCAGCGGCGAAGAACCACCCCGCGAACGTGGCGAGCGCGAGCGCGACGACGCCGGGGATGAGCCACCGGAGGACCCGGTCCGTCGTCTGCACGATCCGGGGCGGCCGGGCGAGGGCCTCGCGCATCAGGTGCTCGACACGGGCCAGCCGCCGCTCGGTACCCGTGGCGGTGATGCGGACCACGAGCGCCCCATCGAGGCTCGCCGTGCCCGCGTAGACCGCCGCCCCCGGTTCCTTTGCGGCGGGCGCGCT
>JBBSMV010000220.1:0-5076 GCA_038232975.1 Rhodothermales bacterium | reverse complement strand
GTCGCTGGTGGCCGACGGGCTGAAGCTGATGACGTGGGGGTTCTTCCAGAAGCTGGTGATCGCCGACCGGGCGGCGCTCTACGTCGGGACGGTCTACGCCGACCCCGCCGCCCACACCGGTCTCCCCGTTATCTTGGCGACCCTCGTGTTCGGCTTCCAGATGTACTGCGACTTCGCCGGCTACTCCAACATCGCCATCGGCTCGGCCCAGGTGATGGGCTTTACGCTCATGGAGAACTTCCGGCGGCCGTTCCTCTCCAGAACGCTCCCGGATTTGTGGCGTCGGTGGCACATCAGTCTGACGACGTGGTTCCGGGACTACCTCTACTTCCCGATGGGCGGCAGCCGGGTGCCACCGTGGCGGTTGGCCTTCAACGCATTTTTCGTCTTCGCCGTGTGCGGGCTGTGGCACGGGGCGAGCTGGACGTTCGTGACCTGGGGCGCGCTCCACGGCTTCTTCCTCGCCCTCTCCGTGGCGACGGCTCCGGCCCGCGACCGCCTCTGGGGGCGCGCCGAAGGAGTCTACTGGAGGATGATGGGGCCGCCCGAAGCGGTCCGAGCGATGGGTCCTTCCGTGCCGACGGCCCTCCGGGACCGGGTCGTCCGACGCCTGCCCGGCGCGGTGCGGACCGTCGTCCAGATGACCTGCACCTTTTCCTTCGTCATCTTCGTGCTCGTCTTCTTCCGGTCCGCTTCGATGGGCGACGCCTTCGCCGTGATCGGGAACGCGTTCAGCCCGTCCAGCTCGAACGTCATCGTCGGCCTCGGGCGCTATGAGTTCTTCCTGCTCTGGCTCTCGATGGGGGCGCTCATGGGTGTCGAGCTCGTCGAGGAATGGGAGGACGCGCGCGTTCCGGGGCAGCGCGGCGATTTCCGCACGTTCTTGAAGCGCCGCCCCGCCTGGGTTCGCTACCCTGTCTATGTCAGTCTCGTCCTGTCCATCCTGATGTTCGGGGAGTACGGGGCGAACGAGTTCATCTACTTTCAGTTCTAATCCTTCCCGTTCTAGCGCCCGTGCCCGACCGCCCTCTGCCCGACGCCGAGCTGCTGCCCCGGCTTCAGCGAGCCACGTCCCAGTTCTTCCTCGACACGGCGCACCCCGCGACCGGGCTGGTGCCGGACAGCACGCGCGACGGCGCGGCCTCCAGCATCGCCGCCGTCGGGCTGGGGCTGGCGTGCCTCGCCGTCGGTGCCGAGCGCGGCTACCTCGCCCGCGCCGAGGCGGCCGAGCGGGTCCGCACCACGCTCCGGTTCTTCTGGGAGAGCCAGCAGAGCGCGTCGCCCGAGGCGACCGGCCACCGCGGGTTCTACTACCACTTCCTCGACATGGAGACCGGGCGGCGCGCGATGGAGTGCGAGCTGAGCACCATCGACACGACCTTCCTCCTGGCCGGGGCGCTCCTGGCGGCGCAGTACTTCGACGCCGACGACCCGGCCGAGGCCGAGGTCCGCACGCTGGCCGACGCGCTCTACCGCCGCGCCGACTGGCACTGGGCGCTGGGCGGGAACGAGGCGGGCGTCTCGCACGGCTGGACGCCTGAGAAGGGGTTCCTCAAGGCCCGCTGGCGGGGCTACAACGAGGCGCTGCTGCTCTACGTCCTCGCCCTCGGCTCGCCGACGTTCCCCATCGGCCCGGAGCACTACGCCTTCTGGCTCGAGAGCTACCGTTGGAAGAAGCTCTACGGCACGGAGCACCTCTGGGCCGGGCCGCTCTTCGTCCACCAGCTCTCGCACGCGTGGCTCGACTTCCGGGGCATCCGGGACGCGGCGATGCGCGCCTACGGGATTGACTACTTCGAGAACTCGCGCCGGGCGACCTACGTGCAGCGCGCCTACGCGGTGCGCAACCCGCGCGGGCGGCGCGGCTACGGCGCGCGCGGCTGGGGCATCACCGCCTCGGACGGCCCCGGCCCCGCGCGGTGCATCGTGGACGGCAAGCAGGTGGAGTTCTACCACTACCGGGCGCGCGGCGTCCCGTGGGGACTGGACGACGGCACGCTCGCGCCGTGGGCCGTCGCCGCCTCGCTCCCCTTCGCCCCGGAGATCGTCCTGCCGACGCTGGCGCACTTCGATGCCACCGTGCCGTGCAGCGAGGGCCGCTACGGCTTCCTCGCCTCCTTCAACCCGACCTTCCCGAACGGCCGCGCGCCGTGGGCCTCGCCGGACTACTACGGGATTGACCAAGGGCCGGTGGTGCTGATGATCGAGAACTACCGCAGCGGGCTGCCGTGGCGGCTGATGCGGGCGTGCGAGCCGGTCGTGCGCGGGCTGCGGCGCTGCGGCTTCACCGGCGGCTGGCTGGGGCGGTGAACGGTGCGTCAGTGGACGGTGGGCAGAGGACGGTAGGCTGAGGACAGCGGTGCCAGCCCTCGGGCGAACGCCGTTCGCCCCTACAGATGCACGGTGCGACGGCGTCGCTAAATTGAATGGGGAGGCTTTCCTTGTCTCACCGTCTCACCCTCGACGAACCCCGCGCGGGCGAAGGCCGGGTCGGGGTAGGTGTAGAACCCCTCGCCGGACTTGACCCCGAGCTTGCCCCGGTCCAGGAAGTGCTCTTTGAGGTAGGCCGCGTTGCGCGCCAGGTCCTTCCGGCCCGTGCGCTGCGCCGCGAGGTGGACCACCTGCCAGACCGTGTCCAGCCCGATGTGGTCCATCGTCCCGAACGGGCCGCGGTCCATCTTCGTGATCCCCATCCAGGCCCGGTCCACGTCCTCCGCCGCCGCCACCTCGCCCGCCACGAGCGACTGCGCCACCTCGATCAGCACGCCGAGCAGGGCGTTGAAGACGTACCCGCTCCGCTCGCGCTTCAGCACGATCGGGACCTGCCCGATCCGCCGGGCGAACGCCTCGACGAGCGCGATGGCCTCGGGGGCCGTCCCCGCGTGCGGCATCACGTCCACGACGTTCGACACCCACACGTCGGGGTGGAAGTGGAGCGCGAGGAGCCGGTCCGGCCGCCCGCTCGCCTCGGCGAAGAAGGAGGGCACGAGGACGGAGGCGTTCGTCGTGAAGACGGTGCGTTTCGGGCAGACGAGGTTCAGGTCGCCGAAGACGCGGCCCTTCAGGAACGGGTCCTCGGGCACCGACTCGCTGACGAGGTCGGCCTCGCGCCCGGCCTCGGCGAGGTCAGCCGTCGGGCGGATGCGGGCGAGCGCGGCGGCAGGATCGGCGAGCGTCCCCGACGCGGCGAGGTGCTCGGCGTAGCCCCGGATGCGCTGCATCGCCGGGGCGAGCGTCGCCTCGTCGGTGTCGTGGAGCGTCACGTCGTAGCCGTGCCGCACGACCTGGAGCGCGATCTGCTGGCCCATCGTCCCGGCCCCGACGATGAGCACGCGGCGGAGGTCGTCAATCGTCATAGGGCCGGGAGGCGGGCTCTGGCCGAGGCGGGCGCGGCCGAGGACGCCGCTCCGCTGCGGCGCTCGACGTGCAGCGGCACGGGGCCGTCCGGGCTGAGCGTGACCGTCGGGTTCAGCCCCGGCTGCGCCCCGGCCGAATGCATCCGCCACCGCTGCGCGAGCGTCGCCAGGGCGAGGACGCCCTCGGTCCAGGCGAACGACTCGCCGATGCACCCGCGCTGTCCCGCCCCGAAGGGGAGGTAGGCGAACTTCGGCCGCGCCTGCTTAGCCTCGGCGCTGAAGTGCTCGGGGCGGAACGCATCGGGCGCGTCCCACCACCGGGGGTTCCGGTGGAGCGCGTATTGGCTGACGAGGAACGTCGTCCGCTGCGGAAACCGATGCCCGCCGATCTCGACCTCGCACGCCGCCTTCCGCACGATCATCCACGACGGCGGGTAGAGCCGCATGGCCTCGCTGAACACCTGCCGGGTAAAGGGGAGCCGAGCCAGATCGTCGAAGCCTGCGGGCCGGCCGCCGAGCGCGGCGTCCACCTCGGCGTGGAGTGCCGCCTGGGTCTCCGGGTGCTCCGAGAGCAGCCACAACGTCCAGGTCAGGGCGTTCGCCGTCGTGTCGTGGCCGGCGGCGAGGAGGGTGATCACTTCGTCGCGCACCTCCTCGTCGCTCAGCCCGAGGCCGGTCTCCTCGTCTTGGGCGGCCAGCAGCATCGAGAGCAGGTCGCCGGTGTCCTCGCCGGAGGCGCGGCGCTCGGCGATGAGGCCGTAGACGAGCGCGTCGAGGGTGCGGCGGGCGCGGCGGACGCGGAGCGTGGAGGGGACGGGGAGGCGCAGCAGGAGGCTGCTCAACGGGTGGGTCGTGTGCTTCCAGAACAACCCCATCGAGTAGCCGAGGGCGGCGCTGATGCGCGGCACGTCCGGCCCAATGCTCGAGCCGAACAGGGTCTCGGCGGCGATCTCCATCGTGAGCCGCGTCATGTCGGCGTAGACGTCCACCTCGTCCCCGTCGCGCCAGGCGGCGGCGGCCTCCGTGGTGCGGCGGACCATGACGCCGGCGTACCCCTGGAGACGGCGGCGGTGGAAGGCCGGCAGGGCGAGGCGGCGGGCGCGGCCGTGGTGCGGCTCGTCGCTCGTCAGCAGGCCGTTGCCGAGGATATAGCTCGCCGTTTTGATCCCGCGCGCCTTCGTGATCACGGTGCCGTCTCTGGTGAGCAGCTCCCCCACCAGGCCGGGATGATTCAGGAGCACCACCTCGTGCTTCTTGAACTCGACGATGGCCCCGTCGCCCCCAGCCCCGGCGAGGCGCAGGACGGCCCGGAGAGGGTCGCGCCGCAGCTCCAGCGGGAACGAGAAGCGGTGCGACGTGGGGATACGGCGGAGGTCGGCATTCATGGGTGCTGGACGGGACGTTCCGTAAAGCTCGCGGGCCACCGCAAAGGGTAAACCCAAGACTGAAAGGCTACCCCTAAAATAGAGCCCTCCCGGTCTGGGCACACGCGCTTTTCTCCCCGTGGGGCTGTCCACGTTAGACGCCAACGCGGGTGCCGAAGTCCGAGGATGATCCAGTCTTCGAGCACCTCCTGCAGCTCGTCGCGGCAGGCTTCGAGCGCGTCGGCGTTCGACCACACGCCTTGCAGGCCGAGAATGCTGCCATAGAAGCCCGCGTCTTCGAGCAGCTCGTACTCGGCCGCGTGCATGGCGGCGCGGATGTAGGCAGTCAGCATCGC
>JBBSMV010000219.1:0-5124 GCA_038232975.1 Rhodothermales bacterium | reverse complement strand
TCGGGACGCAGGCGTTGCAGTCGATGCACTCGTCGGGGTGGATGACGAGGAAGTTCGGCCCCTCGTAGAAGCAGTCCACGGGGCAGACCTCGACGCAGTCGGTGTACTTGCAGTTGATGCAGGGTTCGGCGACGATGTAGGGCATGGGGCGGAGGACCAGGAGACGGGGGAGGGGCGCGGCAGGGCCGTGGCGGGCCGGCTGTTACTCGCGGCGCGGGGCGGGCGGCTGGGGGGGTGGAAAATACGTGCGGAACGCCTACCTTAGCTTTGCCTCTGCTTCGCCATGATGCCCATGCCACGCTCCGCCCGCCTCGCCCTGCTGCTCGCGCTCGTCGTGCCCGTCGCTTCCGGCTGCGGGCCGTCGAACCGGCTGCGCGACTACGACTTCGGCGGCCGGAGCGTGGCCGTGATCGCGGCGGTCCCGCCGGGGCCGCGCGTGCTGAGCGGCCCGTGGAGCGACGCCTTCGTGGACCCCTACGACCCGGTCGGGACGGCGCTGCGCGTCGGCACGGCGGCGGCCAAGTGGGAGGCGGCGCGCCAGGCGCAGGCCCGGCTCGACTCGGCCGCCGCCCGCGTGGACGTGGCCGAGCTCATCGCCCGGCGGGCGCTCGAGGGCAGCGCCCCGACGCTCGGCCTCCGCCCCGTAGACGACCCGGCGGAGGCCGACTTCGTCCTCGACCTCCGGGTCTACGCGATCGGCCTCGTCGCCGACTCCTACGACGGCGCGACCTACTTCGCCGTCGAGGCCGACGTGGTGCTCCTCGACGGGCCGACGCGCGAGACCGTCTGGCAGGACGAGCTCCGCGAGCGCGAGGTGCTCACCAACGTGCTCTTCGGGCTGCCCCCGGCGGCGGGCAACGTCGTCACGGCGCGCGCGCTGGCCGGGCTCTCGGCCGAGGCGATGGAGCGCGGCCTCGCCCGCCTCGCCGCCTTCGCCGCCGACCGCGTGACGCGGGCGCTGCGCCAGGACTTCCTCCGCTCGCGCGAGGACCGCTCGTAGGCCCGCCTGTTTCGTGACGGGAGCAGCGGCCGTTCGTGAATTGTGACGAGGCCGGGCACCCGTGAGACCGCCAGACATACAAGCGGCACGAGCGCGCTCCGGCGCGTCTCCTTCTTCCCATCCACCATCTCACGAGGTCCTCCGATGGCAGACAAGAAATCCCCGACCAAGCAGAAGGCCGAAGGCATGATGGACGAGGCCAAAGGCAAAGCCAAGCAGGCGTGGGGCGACGTCGCCGATGACGCCTCGACCCATGCCAAAGGCAAGGTAGACGAGGCCAAGGGCAAGGCTAAGCAGAAGGTCGCCGACGTCCGCGACAAGGTCCGCAAGAACGTCTGAACGCCTCCATACCTTCATGCATATGCGCCCCGGTCGGCTTCCCGACCGGGGCGCTACCGTTCTACGCGGCCTGATCCCTATACCCGCCAATAGCCTGGGGGAAACCCTGAGAGGTGCAGTAGGACGAAGCAGATAGGGGAAACAAGAGCAGGTGAACAGGGAATGAGCACCGATTGGTCTTGTAAAGCCGACCGATCCTCTTTTTATTAGACCTAGCGCGATCCACCCCCCATCTACCCGTCCTACCACGCTGGCGACGGGGGACCCGCGCCGGACCTCCCGCAGCAGGCGTCGTCAGCCCCACCTCAACGGGACGCCGTTCCGCAACCGCCCTTCCCGCTCACCTTCACCGCAGAGAACCATGTCCGCAGCTACCCGATCCAACGTATCTACGCTCGCCCTCGTGGCAGCGATTGTTGGCTTTCTCGCGCTTGGCTTGGCCGCGCCGCAGCTCAGCGACGCCTCCAGCCACCGCGAAGCCCCGGTGATCGCCACCGACCCGCTGGCCGACAATACCGACGTCTACGCCTTCCGCGACCCCAACAGCCCGGACGACGTCATCCTCGTCGCCAACTACATCCCGCTCGAGCTGCCGTCGGGCGGCCCGAACTACCACCAGTTCGGCTGGAATATCCGCTACGAGATCCACGTCAAGAACCAGACCTCAGTCGGCGCGCTCGGCTCGGCGAAGGACGACATCACCTACCGCTTCACGTTCCGCGTCTTCCACGAAGACGGGCAGGGTACGTTCTTCCGCATCCGCCTCGGGCAGGAGAACCTGAAGGCGACCTACACGATGGAGAAGAGCACCGACGGCGGCACCAGCTTCCAGACGGTGATCTCCAACGGCTTCGTGCCGCCGCCGAACATCGGGCCGCGCTCGATCCAGAACCCCGTCCTCGGCCTCGGGACGACCTACGAGCAGCTCACGCAGCAGGCCATCACGACGGCCTCGACCGGTGAGACCGTCTTCGTCGGCCCGCGCGACGACCCGTTTTTCGTGGACCTCGGCGGCGCGTTCGACGTGGGCAACTTCCGCGACGAGTTCGGCCCCAGCCCGACGAACCCGAACAACGCCCGCGACGAGGTTGCCGGCTTCAACACGCACTCGATCGTGCTGCGCGTCCCCATCGAGGACCTCCAGAAGGACGGCCTCGGGCCGGACGAGGCCGAGAACATCCTCGACGGCGACTTCGTGATCGGCGTCTGGGCCTCGGCCAGCCGGCGGCAGCTCAAGACCCTCTCGGCCACCGGCGGCCAGCCGACGTACTCCGGCCCCTACATCCAGGTCTCCCGCCTCGGGATGCCGCTGACCACCGAGGTCGTCATCCCGATCGGGCAGAAGGACCTCTGGAACGCGACCTCGCCCTACAGCGCGCGCGAGCAGGAGTTCGTCCAGTACTTCGTCAACCCGGAGCTGGCGATCTACATGGGCAACGGCGAGTTCGGCCCGGTCGTGCCGGCGCTCAGCGAGGACCTCGTCGTCCCGATGAACTCCTACCCCGCCATCGGCGACGTAGACGGCGACGGGAGCATCGGGTTCGACTTCACCAACGGGGCCGACGGCGTCTTCGACCTCGTCGAGGCCGGCGTGGACCTCTCCGGGACCGCCTTCGCCGTGCCGCTCCGGCCGGCCGGCACCGACAGCCCGTCGGCCCTCGCGGGCCGGGGCGAGCCGCGCCGCGTGGACATCCTGCCGATCTTCTACTTCGGCGTGCCGAACCTCATCCCGTACCAGCTCGTCGTCGGCAAGGACGCCGGCCCGCTCTCGACCGGGAAGCCGTTCGTCAATAACTTCCTGCCGATCACGCAGACCTCGGGCGGCGGCCTCTGGGGCGGCGACATGCTGCGCCTCAACATGGCCGTCCCGCCGACCGACCGCTCCAGCGCAGCGTTCCAGCAGCTCGGGCGAGAGGGCCTGCTCGGTGCCGCCGTGATCGGGGCCTCGGTGCCGCAGTTCAACCAGAGTGAGGCACTCCAGTTCATCCCGAACATGGACGGCTTCCCCAACGGCCGCCGCCTCGAGGACGACGTGACGCTGATCGAGCTCCAGGCCATCGGCAGCCTCGTGCTGACCGCCGTCGGCCTCCCCGAGAACGACGCGACGGCCGGCGACTACTCGGACATCGTCTCGCCGCTCGCCCTTGCGGAGGTGGGCTTCGTGGCCGGGCCGACCGAGAACGACATCCCGCTGCGGACCGACTTCCCGTACCTCGCCAACCCGCACCGTGGCTACGACTACGTCCGCGACGTGACGGCCGCGCCGCCGGGACGTAGCGCCGCTGAGACGCTCCAGGGCGAGGCGGCGGCCGCCAAGTCGCTCGGCCTCGGCGTCCCGGAGGCGTTCCTCCTCGACCAGAACTATCCGAACCCGTTCGGGAGCGCGACCGCCGTACAGTACCACGTCTCCTCGCCGAGCGACGTGCGCCTCGAGGTCTTCGACATCCAGGGGCAGCTCGTCGAGACGCTCGTCAGCGGGCGGCAGGCCGAGGGTACGCACACGGCGGACTGGGACGCCCGTGGCCTCGCCAGCGGGACGTACTTCTACCGCCTCTCCGTGGGCGGCCGGACGATTTCCACGAAGAAGGCCGTGCTCGTGCGCTAAGGCCTTGACTACCCCGTAGCCGCCTCCCTCCTGGCTGCGGGGGCTGACGAGCCGCCGGTTCCTGATTCCCCCGGATCAGCGAGCCGACGGCTCGCTTTATGCGCTCCGCTTACAGACGAGACCACAGCCCGTAGACAGCCGCATCGCGCGACCCCTCGCGGTCCGTTCTCCGCCGGGGCCCGCCTTTCGGCTGACGCGGGGTAGGCTCTGTTGGCTAAAAGACTCTGTTGGCTACAAGGTGGACAACGTCTGGGCTTGTGACACGCTTGCTCCTGCGTTTTCTTGAGGGGAAGGTGACGATATGAGAACCGTGAACCCGCTTCCTTAAGCCCGGCGTCGGTGGGGCCGATACTGACAGGCAGCCGGCCCGGCTGCCCCACCGCTGGGCCCACACCGAGTTCACACCACGCTCTCTCACCTCACCGCAAGACACCATGCCCTTAGGCCCTAAACTCCCTACCCTCACCCTGGTGGCAGGGGTCGGGATATGCCTCGCCCTCGGCCTGGCCGCGCCGCAGCTCAGCGACGCCTCCAGCCACCGCGAGGCCCCGCTGATCGCGGCCGATCCGCTGGCCGACAACACCGACGTCTACGCCTTCCGCTCGGCGGCCAACGACGACAACATCGTCCTCGTCGCCAACTACATCCCGCTCGAGCTCCCCGAAGGTGGGCCGAACTACAACACCTTCGGCCCGAGCGTCCGCTACGAGATCCACGTCAAGAACCAGACCTCGGTCGGCGCGCTCGGTACTGCGACCGACGACATCACCTACCGCTTCAGCTTCACCCTCCGGAACGAGATTCCGACGACGTTCTTCAACATCCTCCTCGGCAACGAGAACCTGAAGGTGACCTACACGATGGAGAAGAGCACCGACGGCGGGGCCAGCTTCCAGACCGTCGTCACCGGCGGGGTCGTCCCGCCGAACAACATCGGGCCGCGCTCCATCGAGAGCGACGCCGGGCTGATGACGACCTACGACGCCCTCGTCCAGGACGCCATCACGACGGCCTCGACCGGCGAGCGCGTCTTCGTCGGGCCGCGCGACGACGCCTTCTTCGTCGACCTCGGCGGCGTCTTCGACCTCGGCGGCGTCCGCAAGGAGTTCGGCCCGAACCCCGAGGACGAGGCCAACGCCCGCGACGCCGTGGCCGGCTTCAACACGCACTCGATCGTGAT
>JBBSMV010000218.1:0-5131 GCA_038232975.1 Rhodothermales bacterium | reverse complement strand
TCGAGCCGGCCGTGCTGCTCTTCGACGAGCCGCTCTCGAACCTCGACCTCGCCCTGCGCGAGGAGACCCGCCGCGAGCTGAAGGCGCTCCAGAGCGAGCTGGGGACGACGAGCCTCTACGTCACGCACGACCAGCAGGAGGCCCTCGCGCTCTCGGACCTGATCGCGGTAATGGACGCCGGCCGGGTCGTCGAGGTCGGGCCGCCGGAGACGCTCTACATCACCCCGGAGACGGCCTACGTCGCCCGCTTCCTCGGCGGCAGCAACGTCGTCGAGGCCCCGGCCCTGATCGCCGGGCTGGTGCCGGACGAAGCGCGGCCCGAGGGCCACGTGCTCTCGGTCCGGCCGGGCGAGCTGTGGGCGGCCGACGAGCGCGAGGCCGGCTCGGTCCCGGCGCGGCTCCTGGGCCGGCTCTACCTCGGGGCCTACGCCGAGTGGACGGTCGAGGCGATGGGGACGCGGCTGCGGGTGTGGATGCCGCCGGGCGCGCCAGTCCCGGACCCGCTCTTCGTCCGCGCCTCGACGCACCACTGGGTCCGGGCGTAGACGTATTCTGTGCGCATTCTCTCTGTACGGGCGACGCCTGCGTCGCCCCTACCTTCGATCTACCTCGACCTTCCATGCAAACCGACCAGGACGTAACCCTCCGCGAGGGCCTCGATGGGCTGACCCCCGCCCGCATCGCCACGCTCTACCGCCGCGCCCCGCTGCTGCGCCCGACCGGCGACCGCGCCGCCATCGAGCGCACGTTCGCGCACTCGTCGCTGGTGCTCTCGGCGTGGCTCGGCGAGCGGCTCGTCGGCCTGGCCCGCGTGCTCACCGACGGCGAGCAGTTCTCGTTCCTGTGCGACCTGGCCGTCGAGCCGGACGTGCAGGGAGCCGGGATCGGCAAGAAGCTGATCGCCGAGGTCCTGGCGCGCTGCGCGGGGACGGAGCTGGTGCTGCGCGACTCGAACCTGTCCTCGGGCTTCTACGAGCGCCTCGGCTTCACGCCCGTCGAGAACGGTTGGATGAAGCAGCTCTGAGGGGCAGAGCGGCTACGCAGCCTGGGTCGGTAGCTCGGCGTCCATCGTGCGGAGCACCTTCTGGACCTTGTCCACCTCCTCCTTCTCGAAATAGACCTCGCCGCACTGATGGCACACCCAGGCCGGCAACGCTGACCAGTGAATGTGATACCCGTTCCGGTCAATGGAGAAGGGGGCCGTACCCCGCTTCATCTCTCCCTTGCAATACACGCACTCCATCAGGTTGTCCTCCGTTTGAAGTCGTAGAGACAGGGCGTGCCCTGTGCTGCCCCAGCGCGGACACGGCACGCCGTGTCTCTACAGCCGCGTCATACGGATCGACCGGATTGGGTATGAGGAGCCGACCTCTAGACCGCCTCGAAGGTGACGGGGCGGATCGTGAAGGGGCGCTTCGGGCGGCGGTCCTTGACCTGGAGGTGGTCGGTGACGCGGCGGACGCCGGGGAGCGCGCCGAGGTCGCCGAGGACGGCGGCGTGCTGCTCGTGCGTCAGCACGGTGCCGTAGACCGAGACGGCCCCCTCGAAGACGTAGAAGTGCAGGCCCTCAACGTCGCTACGCCGCAGGCGCTCGAAGGCGACGAAGACGTGGCTGGCGATCCGCCGGTCGCGCTCCGTCTGCTTCTGGCGCGCCTGCAGCGTGGCGAGCAGCGCCCGCACGTCGGAGGCGCGCGTAGGCTCGGAGCGGATAGGGGCGGCGAGAGGCATGGACCGGGGATCGGCAAAGCGTGTGCCGCGCGGCGGACGGCGGGCGCGGAAGATAGCGTCGGTGGATATAGCGGCAAAGAGGCCGATAAAAAATCCGGTTCGAACACCTGATAGCTGCCGGGACGTTTACATCTCTACGCTGTCGCGTTACCGAAACACCTGCCGCTTTTGGAGTGCTTCGCACTTGGGTGTGGGAGAATGGGGGCGTGGGGGTAAAGAACCCCTCCCATCCTCCCATCCTCAGAACCCGCCGGCAAGCTCGAGCCGGCGGCGGACGTCCTGCTTCGGCACGTCGAACCGGAGGAGGTCGGCGAGCTGGCCGCTCTTGACGTAGATCGAGAAGCCGAACGACTTGAAGTCGCCGAAAGGGATCCAGTTGAAGCTCATCTCCCAGCAGTGCAGGTCGCGCAGGACCGAGAGCTGCGTCGTCGTGATCTCCTTCGCCTCGAGGTCGTAGCCCGAGCGCCCGGCGATCTTCCAGTTGCTCGTCAGGCTGAGGTCGAACCGGGTCCCGAGCGTGGCAGCGACCTGGTTAGAGCGGCCCGGCACGGCGGTGTCGCGGTAGTTGAAGTCGAGCGAGAGCGACCACGGGATGGCGAAGTCGACGTAGGCGAGGTCGCGGCGGCGGTAGTCGTAGGGGAGGAGGCCGCTGCCGTCGGCCGCGACGAGGTCGGGGTAGACCGGGACGCGGCGGCGCGGGGCGAGCGGCGTCACGCCCCGGCGCGGGCTGCCGCGGAAGCTGGTGCTCGCCGCGAAGCTCAGCGAGAGGAAGCGGAGCAGGCCGCCGGTCTCCTCGAGCTGGAGGCGGTTCGTCTGGCGGTTGTCGGCCCCGAGCGCGTAGGGCGAGTAGAGCGCGGTCAGGTTCATCGTGACGAGCTGCCCGAGCCGCGAGTTCGCCGTGAGCGAGACCGGGGCGAGGCGGAGCGAGTCGGCGGCGAGGTCGTAGTTCGAGGCGAGGCTCAGCGTGAGGAGCTGCACGGCGCGGCGCTGCACCTCGCCGGTCGAGTCCGTCCGGGCGATCCGCGTCTGGAACGTGTTGCTGAGGTCGAACGAGAGCGCCTGCCGCTCGCGGTTGCTGATCCCGCTCACAATCGGGTACTCGACGGTCTCGCCCGCAGCATTGACGTAGCTGCGGAAGTAGTTGAACGGCCCCTTCGAGTAGTCCGGCGAGAACGTGTAGCCGAGGCTCGGTCGGACGATGTGCCGGAGGCCGTCGAGCGGCCCGAGGCGGAGCGGGAACGTCCCGAAGAACTCGCTGTTGGCGCGCACCCCGCCGCTGATCTGCCGGACGGCGGTGAAGCCGTCCTCCTGGACCTGCTGAATCCGGCCGAGGCTGTCGGGGACGGCCCGGCCGTCCGCGTCGGTGAGCACGCGCGTCGAGCGGGGGTACCAGTCCTCCTCGTAGCGTGCGTTCGGGGTCAGGTTGAGGGTGAACGGGACCGAGGTGAAGGGGAGGCGCGTGAGGGCGAACGAGGCGTTGACCGGGACGCTGTGGGAGACGTTCGAGGTGAAGCGCGCGGTCCGGCCGGTGGCGGCGACGAAGGCGTCGTAGTCGAAAATCCCGTCGAGCCACGAGATGCCGCGCTCGTCCTCGGTCAGGAGGGTGTCGTTCCGGGGCGTAAAGTCGTAAGTGTTCTGGAGGGTGCCGGAGTAGGCGTAGCCGATGCGCTCGTACCACCGCTGGCTCTGGGCGCTGGCCCCGGCGCGGCGGAGCGGGAAGCGCTGGCTCTGGCTGAACGAGAGGTTCGGGAGGGTGAGGTCGGCCGTGCCGGTGGTGAGGTTCTGGCTCTGGCGGAGGTCCGCCGAGAGCGAGCGCCCGGCGCGCCGCCAGCTCTTGGTGAAGCGGACCGACGACTGGGTGGTCTGGGTCACGCGGTCGTCGAAGTCGTTGGAGACGGCGCGGAGGTAGCCCGTCGAGGCGAGGTTGACGCTGGCGTTGAGGCTGGCAGTATTGCCCCAGAGCTGCTGCTGGTGCTGCCAGCCGACGCGGGCGTTCTGCTGCTTGGTGGCATTCGGGTCCTGGCCCTCGCCCCGGCGGAGCTGCGAGTAGGCGAGGTCGAGGCCGCCCGAGAAGACGTAGCGCTTGGCGTAGCGGTAGCGCGGGCTGATCTCGAAGCTGCCCTTCGTCCAGAGGCCGCCGCGCACCTGGAGGTCCATGTAGTCCGAGATCGCCCAGTACCAGCCGAGGTCGCGGAGGTAGAAGCCGAGCTGCGGGTCCTCGCCGTAGCTCGGCGGGAGCGGCCCGCTGCGGCGGCCCTCGGCGGCTGGGAAGAACCCGAACGGCAGCCACAGCGGCGTCGGGATGCCGAGGAGGTAGAGCCGCGCCGGGCCGGTGTAGACCCACTTGCCGTCGACGATCTTCATCTCGCCGGCCCGGAGACCGTAGTGCGGGTGGTCGAGCTCGCAGGTGGTGTAGGTGGCGTCTTTGGCGAAGACGACGTGCGGCCCAGCCTGCTTGACGACGCCGCCGAGCAGGTAGCCGTCCTCGATGGCCGTCCGCGCCCCGACGACCCGCCCGCGCCGCGAGCCGAGGTTGTAGGCCAGCTCGCGCCCGGAGAAGCCCTCGTCGCCGCGCTGGAACTGCGGCGTGCCGACGGCCTCGCCGAGCGAGTCGGTCGCCGTCTCGCTGCCGCTCGGCCCGCGCGCGCGCAGCTCCTCGCGCCCGAAGAGCAGGTCAATCTCGGCGGCGGTGAGGGTCGCGTCCTCGTAGCCCACCTCGGCCGCGCCGAAGAGCGTCCCGAGGTCGCCGTCGCTGTCGGCGTCCGGCCGCTCGGAGGCGAAGACGATCACGAGCGAGTCGGTCGCCGAGAACGTGATCGGCTCCTCCAACCCCTCGCCGTTCGCCGCCCCGGCTGGTTGGACCGTCACCGGGCCGGGGAATCCGACGGCGGCCGTCGTGTCGAGCGGAAGAGTGAAGAGCGAGTCGGTTAGCGCGCGCGAGTCCGGCGGCACGAGGGGCAGCGGCACGCCGAGCGTGTCGGCCTCCTGCGCGCGCGCGGTGCCTGCCCAAGCCAGCAACAGGGCCGCCGTTAGAATCCCTCGTCTCGTCACCGTCGTTGCTTCGTGCAAATGCGTTGGTCCCTCAGCCGGAGCGGCCGTGCCTATCGTAACGCCGCGCTATGCCGGGGGCAAGGCCGCTGTGTGCTCTTTACGTTACCTCAACGCGGGGGCGGGCACCCTTCGTGCCGAGAGGCTGACCCCCCGCCCCGCTTGCGGTCGCTCGCAAGGCTCACTCCCAGCTTCGCGGGGCTGTCCCCCGCGACGAGCAGGGTCGCTAAGTTCTGACACCTCCCTCAAAAGCACCGTCATTCCCGACCCCGATCGGGAATCCAGAGCGCCCAGCACGCCTTCTGGATTCCCGCCTTCGCGGGAATGACTACCATCTTTGCATCTGAGACGATGA
>JBBSMV010000217.1:0-5158 GCA_038232975.1 Rhodothermales bacterium | reverse complement strand
GTTCCGGCTCTGTGAGGAAGCCGAGGGCTGCAACGACCCGATCTGGGCTCCGTTCTTCACCGACCCGGCCTGGCACCCCGACGGCCGCTACATCGCCGCCGTCCACGCCGACAGCATAGACACCGACGGCGACTGCCACTACGACGGCTACGTCAACGGCATCTGGCTGCTCGACACCGAGACGGGCGGGAAGCGGCCGCTCCTGGAGGGGGACTTCGCCGAGCCGGACTGGAGCCCAGACGGACGGCACCTGGCCCTGAGCGACCTGGCTGTGCCGCAGATCTACACGGTGGAGGTGGCTGACCTCGACTCGGCCGAGGTCGTGGCGGGGTCGCTGCGGCAGCTGACGACGCAGAACACGAACTTCGCCCCGGCCTGGAGTCCCGACGGGCAGCGTATTGCGTTCAATTCCAACGCTTTCGATCCATCCTTAGGTCCCGAAGCATGGATCATGAATGCCGATGGATCGGGACGGCAGCGGATAGGCAGCGTGATCTATCCACGCTGGAATTTCTCTGCATATTCCTTGATTGGAATTGGCCCTTATACGGACATATACAGAGTGTCGATTGCAAGTCCGGATGCAACGACGCGTCTCACGTTCTTCAATGAGGATAATTTTGGCCCTCTCTCCATTGAGCGCGTGCGCCTGAGTCCAGACGCCTCCCACCTTGCCTTCTGGGCCCAGTCCAATGACTCTGCCGCCCGTTACCTCTACACCCTCTCCCCTGGCGGCACCAACCTTTGCCGGACAGATCCCGATGACCTTCTCAGCTTTGACTGGAAGCCCGACAGCGAGGGGTTCGTGATCCTGCGCTCGCAGAACGTGCCGGACCGATGGAGCGGCCAGCTCTACACCATCGAGCGCGACGGCTCCGGCCTTAGGCAGCTCACCGACTACTTCCCCGCCTGGGGACGCTGCCCCCTCGGCTGCTGACGCGCCTACCTGAGTTAGCATGCGGGGGCCGAGCAGGTACACCCTGCTCGGCCTTCACGCACCCCCACCTCCACCCACACTCCGACTTCATTCTCCCAGCGCCTTCGGCGAGACGAGCCAGGCTAGCTCTCCGCGCCCGAAGGCCACGTCCCGCCAGTGGTCTACGTCCACGTCCACGCGGGCGAGCGCGGCCGTCGGGAAGCTGATGGCACCGCCGCCGATGAGGCGGCTGACGGTCTCGCCCCACCCCGGCTGGTGGCCGACGAGCAGGAGCACACTCGCCGCGTCGTCCTCGGCTTGGATTTCGCGGAGGAGATCGGCCGGCCCGGCTCCGTAGAGCGACCGCGTCTCGCGCACCGGCGCGTCCAGCTCACCGGCCTCGCGCGCGAGCCCCAGCGTCGTCCGTGCCCGCACGGCCGTCGAGGTCACGATCCGGTCCGGGAGGGTGCCGCTCGCGGCGAGAAACCGGCCCATCGTCTCCGCTGCCTCTCGGCCTCGCTCGTTGAGCGGGCGCTCGTGGTCGTGGGCGAAGTCGGCGTCCCAGTCGGACTTGCCGTGGCGGAGCAGGAGGATCGTCTTCATCGAGCGGTTCCGAGTGCCGGAGAGAGACCGCGCAGTTTACGGCACATCAGGATCCGCTAGCAACGGCCGCTTCAGTGTGGTGCCACGCCTGGGTCGTCAACGAGCTGAGCACGGTAGCGCGCAGCTTGGTCGGGCTTGCCCCACGCGTCGTAGAGCAATACCAACTTCCTCAGCAGCATCTGCACCGAGCCGTGGTCGTCGTGGCCGTGCGCGGCCTGGAGGGGGCGGAGTCCATCAAGGAGCATGCGCTCGGCCTCCGCGTAGCGGCGCTGCTCAATCAGGATGTCGGCCAGCTTCCCCGTGCTGAAGGCCGTGGTCGGCTGGTCCGCGCCCCACTGCTCACGGGAGAGCGCCACGACCTCCCGCTGTGCCTCCTCGGCTCCGACGAGGTCCCCCTGCTCCCAGAGCAGCGTAGCAAGCGAGCCTAGCGTCAGGGTCCGTTCCGACGACCGCTGAGACGCCGCCAGGGCCTCGCTCAGTACCGCTCTGGATTCGTCGTAGCGTCCCTGCCCTCGCAGCGCGGACCCCAGCGTCCGGCGGGTCTGGATGACGTAGCGACTCGTGTCGCCGCGCACCTCGAGCAGGACCGACAGGGCGTCGCGCGCCTGACGCTCGGCCTCCTCGTAGCGCCCTAGCCCCAGCAGGCCAAACGCCCGAGCCGCGCGCACGTTGGTCGTGTAGAGGTGCTCCTCACCGAAGATCGTCTCGGCGAGGTCCAGCGCCTGGTCGCCGAACGCCGCTTCCCCTTCGAGGTCGCCTCTTCGCTGCCGCGACTCGGCCAGGGTCTCAAGCACGAGCATCGTCTGGAGCGTCTGCCGGTGCGCCGGCTGCTGCTGAATGGTGAGCGCCTCGTGTAGCAGGGAATCGGCTTCACCGAAGTCAGAGCTTCCCGTGCGCATTAGCGCGCGAGCGAGGTACATCATCGTCATCGCAAGTTCGGGATCGGTCGGAGCGAGGCGTTGTCGCAAGAGGAGCAGGGCCTCGCGGAACAGGGGAATGGTCTCCTGCCCGGTGGCACCGTCGTAGTTGAGCCCACCGCGTACCAGGCCGAGCTCGCGCAGCGTGCGCGCCGTGTCCTCATGCCGGCTGCCTAGGTGAGTACGACGGAGGGCCAGCGCCCGCTCCAGCACCTGCTCGGCCTCGACGTAGCGGTGCATCCCGCTGTAGGTTCGCCCGATCATGTGTAACATGCGCGCCTGAAGCACCGGTCGATCCTGAAACTCTGTCTCGATCTGCGCCTGTCCGCGCGTGACGAGGGCACTCACGCGGAGGGTGTCTAGCCGCTCATCGGCGAGGGGGTTGGAGGCGGCGAGGAGGTCTTCCAGGAAGACGGCGAGGGTCTCGGCCTGGTCACGCTCGGCACGGGCCACCTGCGCCTGCCAGAGCGCCGCCCCGAGGCCGCCGACGAGCGCGAGGACCACTGCCGCCGCTGCCGCCACCCCGACCCGGTGCCGCCGCACGAACCGTCGCATCCGGTACCCGGCGGTCGGCTTGCGCGCCTCGACCGGCAGGCCGGCGAGGTAGCGCTTGACGTCCTCGACGAACGCCTCGGCCGAGGCGTACCGGGCCTCCGGTTCCTTCGAGAGCGCCTTGAGCACGATCGTGTCGAGGTCGCCCTGGAGCGTTCTGCGGAGGCGCTCGGGCTGCGTGCCCCGCGCCCGGCTCACCTCGTCGGCCCTGCTCTCCGCCGCGCCGCTTCCCGTTGCCCGCGAGACGGCCGTCGAGGGCTTCTCCGGCTCGGTCTCCAGCACCGCCTGCTCGACCCCGCGCAGCCCGCCCCCGCCCGGCTCGAACGGGCGGTGGCCGGTCAGCAGCTCGTAGAGCACCACGCCGAGCTGGTACACGTCGGTCGCCGTCGTGACGGCCTCGCCGCGCACCTGCTCGGGGGCGGCGTACTCCGGCGTCATCCAGCGCTGGCCCGTCTGTGTCAGCGGGGCAGAGACGGGTCCCCCCTCCTCGTCGAGCAGCTTGGCGATGCCGAAGTCGAGCAGCTTCACCTCGCCCTCGGGGGTGACGAACACGTTCGAGGGCTTGAGGTCGCGGTGGACGACGAGGTTGCGGTGGGCGTGGTGGACCGCCTCGCCGACGGTCGTAAACAGGCGCAGCCGCTCGTCGATGGAGAGATGCCGCTCGTCGCAGTAGGCGTCGATGGCTGCCCCATCGACGTACTCCATCGCGAGGTAGGGCTGCCCGGCCGGCCCCGGCCCGGGGTCGGGCCCGCCGCCGGCGAGGAGGCGGGCGATGTGGGGATGGTCGAGCGAGGCGAGGATCTGGCGCTCGGCGCGGAAGCGGCGCTCGGCGTCGCCGGGAGCCTGCCCCGTCGAAGGGTCGAGGTCGGCGCGGAGGAGCTTGAGCGCGACGGTCTGCTCGAAGGCCCCGTCGGCGCGCTCGGCGAGGAAGACGCGGCCCATCCCGCCACGCCCGATCTCGGCCTCGAGGCGGTAGGCCCCGATCCGGCGGCCCGGCGGGCTGTCAGCCTCGCCGAACGCCTCGGGCAGGTCCGGGAGCAGCGGCACCGCGTAGTCGGCCGCCTCGGCGTCGAGGAAGGCGGGCGCATGGGCCTCGGCGTCGAGCAGCCGCCCCACGGCGGCGCGCAGCCCGGCCTCTTCGATCCCGTCGAGAAAGGCCCGCTGCCCGTCCACGTCGAGGTTGAGAGCCTCGTCGAGGAGGGCGTCGATCTGCTGCCAGCGTTCGGTCGAGAGGGATTCCATGAGCGCGTCGGAGAGCGTCAGGTCGGGGTGGGCGGTTCGGCGAGGGCGTCGGCGAGCCACGCCTTCGCCTTGCGCCAGTCCCGGCGGATCGTCCGGTCGGTGACCCCGAGCAGAGCCGCGATCTCCTCTTCCGTCAGCCCACCGAAGAAGCGGTACTCCACGATCTGGCCGAGGCGCTCGTCGTGCCGGGCGAGGTCCGTGAGTGCCCGGTCGAGGGCGAGGAACGTGTCGGCGCGCTCGTCGGCCAACAGCATGCCTTCGTCGAGCGGCACGGGGGGCTGCCCGCCGCCGCGCTTCTGGCGGTTCTGTCGGCGGGCGTAGTCGATCAGGATGTGGCGCATCGCTTTGGCGGCGACGGCGAAGAAGTGCAGCCGCCCGGACCAGTCGGCCTGCTGCTGGACGAGCCGGAGGTAGGCTTCGTTCACGAGCGCGGTGGTCTGGAGGGTCTGGCCGGGCCGGCGGCGGCGCAGGGCGCGGTGCGCGATCCGGCGGAGGTCGGGGTAGATGGACTGCCAGAGCTGGTGCTCCGCATCGGGGCTTCCGGCACTGACCTCGGCCAGGAGCGCGGTGATGTTCTCGGACGTGATATTCTCTGGTGACGGCGTCGGGACCATCGCTCTATCTCTGGGTTACGACGGATGAGGCTGGGACCGGACATGGAGCCTGGCTACTACAAGTATAATGATTTGCCGGGCCTCTGTCACCGGCGGAGACGGGACCGGGCCGTCCGAGGGGCCATGTCCGGTCGGCGGCGGCGATGTCGTGAGTGGAAGAAACGGGCCTCTACGAAGTGCCCGGACTATTCATCCCAACCCCAACCGTCATGCACCACGCACTACGCTTCACCCTCATGCTGGCCGCCATGCTCGCGCTCGCGCTGCCCGCTCCGGCGCAGATCCTCGAAACGGCAGAAGTCGTCGACTACTTC
>JBBSMV010000216.1:0-5166 GCA_038232975.1 Rhodothermales bacterium | reverse complement strand
TGCCACTCCAGGTCCTCCCGCAGGTCGGCCGTGAAGCGGCAGGTCTTCGTGCCGTAGAGTTCAAGCATCGTGGAGCGCGTAGAGGGTGTCGAGGATCGTGTGGTAGACCGAGGCGTGGACCTCCTGGATGCGCGGAATGTAGTCCGTGTGGACGACGAGTGCGATCTCGGCGATCCCGTGCCGGACGATGTCGCCGCCGTCGGTGCCGACGAGCGCGAGCGTCAGCAGCCCGCGCTTCCGCGCCTCGGTGAGCGCCACGATCACGTTCTTCGAGCTGCCGCTCGTCGAGAGGCCGACGGCGACGTCCTCGGCCCGGGCGTGGGCCAAGAGCTGGCGGAGGAAGACGACCTCGGTGCCCACGTCGTTCGATACGGCGCTGATCGTCGCCGGCTCCATCGCCAGCGAGATCGCGGGGAAGGCGGGGCGGCCCGGCGGCGGGGCCACGCAGTCGAGCGCCCAGTCGTTGGCATCGGTGGCCGAACCGCCGTTGCCGAAGAGGATCAGCGTGCCGCCGGCCCGCAGTCGCTCGTGGATCGCCACGGCGGCTTCCGCGACGGTCCCGGCCTGCTCGGCGGCGACCTGCTCGCGCAGGGCCTCGTCGTCGTCCGCCTTCATCCGGATCGAGGCGGCGACCTGGTCGAGGACCGCGCCGCCGGTCTCCTGCTTCTGGCTGCCGAGGAACGGGTAGAGGAAGCCCGACGCGCCCACGTCGTGCCCGTCCTCCTGGTGCTCCAGGAAGACATGGACCGTCTCCCAGAGCGTGTGGTAGAGCACCTCGATCATCTCCTGGTGGACGAACGGGTCGGGCGAAGCCGCGTCCACGGCATAGTCCCCGACCGAGCCGGGGAGCGCGAAGGTCTGCGCCCCGACCTCGGCCGCGTGGCGGAGCGCTGCTGTCACCGCCTCGTCGCCCTCCGGCGGGCCGAAGCCCATCACCATGTCCTCCTCCCGGACGAGCGCCGGGAGCCACGTCTCGAAGGCCGCGCTGAGGTCGAGCGCCGGGAGCGCCCGCTTTCCCACGATCACCGGGTGGACGAACTCGACGGCGACGTGCTGCGCGTCCGTCGCGTAGGGGCCGCGTCCGAAGGCGAGGAGACGCCCGCCTCGGAGGAAGCGGTCCGCCATCTCCCGGCTGGCGGCGGCGAGGAGCGGAGCCTGGTCCGGGAAGAACGCCCGCGAGACGGAGTTGCGCCGCCGCAGGCTCTCGGCGATGTGGGCGCTGAGGGTGGGCGTGTCTACCGTCATCGGCTCACCATGCGGCGTAGAGGAGGCCCGCGCCGAGCGCGAGGCTGAGCGCGCCGGAGAGCGCGGTGAGTCCTTCGTAAAACCACGGCCGCGAGCGCGAGGCGAGGAACGGCAGCGCGATCCCGAGCGTCACGGCCGCCATCCCGAGCACCGAGCCGACGCCGAAGACGAGCGCGTACCCGACCCCGGCCGCCAGCGTCGGCAGCGTGGCGGCGACGAGCAGCAGCAGCGCACCCGTCCCGGCGAGGCCGTGGACCATCCCGACCGCGTAGCCCTGCCAGCCCGAGCGCCGCCACGGCAAGCCGTGCGTGTGAGAATGCGGGACGCCCTCGCGTGCGCCGGAGCGGTGCGCGAGCAGCCGGGCGGCGGCCCCCCAGAGCGCCCACCCGCCGAGCGCGAGCAGCATCACCGCCACCGGCAGCTCGAAATACCCGAGGTGCGCCTCCGTGATCTGCACGCGCAGCCCGCCGACGAGCAGCACGCCGACCACGAGCGTCGTCGTGTGGCCCGCGCCCCAGGCGAGGCCGAGCCGGACGGCCTTCGGCAGCTTCGGCTCGCGGTGCAGCAGCGTCGAGACCGCCACGACGTGGTCCGGCTCGAAGGCGTGCTTAAAACCGCTGAGGAAGCCCAGTGCAAAGGCGGCCGATACGACGACGTCCATAGCGGGTTCGGGGCGGTTTCAGGAGAGGCGCGAGAGGACGCGGCGCAGGTGGGTGACGCGGCGGAGCCGGCCCCCGGCGTCGGGCACCTCGGCCTCCTCGGCGGGGAACGCCACGTCGGCCCGGCGCTCCTGCAGGGCCATCGCCACCTCGACGGGGACAATGTACAGTGTGCCGTCCTCCGCCTCGGGCATCCCCTTGATTTCGGTGACGCGGCGCTCGTTGAGCGAGAACGTGCGCCCGGCCCCGTCCTCGACGGCGCGGTGCTCGCCGACGGCCACGACCCCGAGGTGCCGCGCATCGGGTGCCAGCTCGACGAGGTCGCCGTGGGTGTCGTAGAGCATCAGCGGGCGCTTCGTCAGGTTCACGAGCTTCATGAGCGGTCACTTCATGGTCGCTCAGACGGTGGCGGCGGCTTCGCCGTGGTGCTGCCGGAGCGCGCCGAGCCAGGCGTCCAGCCCGTCCTCCTGGCGGGCCGAGGTCTCGATGATCGGCAGGCCCGGCCGGACGGCGTGGATGTTCCGGTAGGCCAGGTCGCGCTCGAACTCGACGGCCTCGGCGATGTCGGTCTTGGTCACGAGCGCGAGGTCGGCCGAGTTGAAGATGGTGGGGTACTTCAGCGGCTTGTCCTCGCCCTCGGTGACGGAGAAGAGCACCACGCGCAGGCGCTCGCCGAGGTCGTAGCTCGCCGGGCAGACGAGGTTGCCGACGTTCTCGATGAACAGCACGTCGAGCGCGTCGAGGTCCCAGCCGTCGAGCGCGTCGGCGACCATCTGGGCTTCGAGGTGGCAGGTGGTGCCAGTCGAGATCTGGCGGACCGGGGCACCGCTGCGGGCCAGCCGGGTGGCGTCGTTCTCGGTCGCCAGGTCGCCGACGAGGGCGGCGACGCGCAGCTCCGGCCGCAGCGCGGCGAGGGTTCGCTCCAGCAGGGCCGTCTTGCCGGCCCCCGGCCCGGAGACGAGGTTGACCACGAAGACGCCGGCCGCCTCGAAGCGCGCGCGGAGGGCGCGGGCCAGCTCGTCGTTCTTCCTCAGCACGCCGTGGCGCACCTCGATGATTCGCGCGTTCATGGGGGAGGGGTGTTGCGTGATTCGTGTTGCGTGATTCGTGAGATCAAGCTCAACGGTGGTGCTTGGTCTCACGAATCACGTATCACGCATCACGAGTGAATCTCGATGGCGGTGATCTCCAGCTCGCGGCCCTGCCGGACGTCCGGCGTGGGCATGCCGCAGGCGGGGCAGCGGAGGTCGAGCCGGTCCGGCAACGGCTGCTCGGCCCGGCACCGGGGGCAGAATACGACAACCGGCACGTCTTCTATCTCGAGGCTCGCCCCTTCGAGTAGGGTGCCGGCCGCCGCCACGTCGAACGAGAACGCGAGTGCGTCGCGGACGACCCCCGAGAGCGCGCCGAGCTTGAGGTAGACCGCGCTCACCCGCTCGGCCCCGTTCCGCTCGGCCTCTTCGCACACCGCCTCTACCATGCTGACGGCGATCGAAAGCTCGTGCATCTACAGGCAGGCAAGGGGAAGAGGAATGCGCGGGTTGAGATTCCTCGGTTGAGAACCCGTGAAGACGGAGGGGGTTCTTCTACCAGCGCCCGTCGCCCTTAAAAAAACCTTAACATTTTTCAGCGACCCCTTGACTTTGATAGGCAGAACATAGTACGATGGATCAGCGCGGCCTGCTTCGAAGGCGGCTCTAAGGAAAGGGGGTTCAGCCCCGCGCGGTCCGCGCCCGGCCAGAGGCCGCAGACGCACTACCGGGGAATAGACCGGAGGGCATGGCCCTCGTCCCCATCACTCGCCACGCCGGCTCCCCGACGGAGCCGGCGCAGGAGGATACCTCGCATGGAAGTACCCCGCTCGGCCACCCCCCAGATCATCGCCGACCGCCCCCCCGACGTCGAGGAGATCCACATCGTGTGGATGACGACCGGCCTGAGCTGCGACGGCGACTCTATCTCGGCCACTGCCGCCACGCTCCCCAGCATCGAGGACGTGGTGATGGGAGCCATCCCCGGCCTCCCGAAGGTCCACCTCCACAACCCGGTGCTCGCCTACGAGGTCGGCGACGACTTCATGCAGTACTGGCACCGGGCCGCCAACGGCGAGCTCGACCCGCTCGTCCTCGTGCTCGAAGGCTCCGTCCCCAACGAGGACCTCCTGACGGAGGGCTACTGGGCCGCGATGGGGACTAACGTCGAGACCGGCCAGCCCATCACCACCAACGAGTGGATCGACCGGCTCGCGCCGAAGGCCACGGCCATCATCGCCGCCGGCACCTGCGCCACCTACGGCGGCATCCACGCCAAGGAGAACAACCCCACCGGCGCGATGGGGCTCCAGGACTACCTCGGCAAGGACTGGCGCTCGAAGGCCGGCCTCCCCATCGTCAACGTCCCCGGCTGCCCCGTCCAGCCGGACAACATGATGGAGACCGTGCTCTACCTCCTCTACCAGGTGGCGGGCCTCGCCCCGCTCATCCCGCTCGACGACCAGCTCCGCCCGACGTGGCTCTTAGGAAAGACCGTCCACGAGGGGTGCGACCGCTGGAGCTACTACGAGCAGGCCGACTTCGCCCACGAGTACGGCTCGCCCAAGTGCCTCGTCAAGATCGGCTGCTGGGGACCAGTCGTCAACTGCAACGTCACCAAGCGCGGGTGGATGGACGGCGTCGGCGGCTGCCCCAACGTCGGCGGCATCTGCATCGGCTGCACGATGCCGGGCTTCCCGGACAAGTTCATGCCGTTCATGGACGAGCCGCCGGGGGCCTCGCTCTCGGGTGCCATGATCAAGCCCTACGGGGCCTTCATCCGCCGCGCCCGCGCCATCACCAACCGGACCGTCAACGAGGAGCCGAAGTGGCGCCACGCCCGCCCCGAGCTGACCACCGGCTACGATCCCCGCCACTACTAGTGGAGGCCGGAGCGTGGATCGCAGAGAGCGGGTCCACCCTCCACGATGCACCACCCACTGCCCACGGTCTACAACCCCCCATCCTCCCATGGAAGTCCAGACGCCGCCCGTCGCCAACCCCGTCCCCTCGCCCCGCTCCAACGTCCTCCCGACGAGCGGCAAGGGCAACCTCGTCGAGATGTCGTGGGACCCCATCACGCGCATCGTCGGGAGCCTGGGCATCTACACCAAGATCGACTTCGACAACCGGCAGGTGGCCGAGTGCTACAGCACGTCGTCCATCTTCCGCGGGTACTCGATCTTCATGAAGAACAAGGACCCGCGCGACGCCCACTTCATCACGAGCCG
>JBBSMV010000215.1:0-5177 GCA_038232975.1 Rhodothermales bacterium | reverse complement strand
CGTCAGCGCGGCGACGGTCACGAACGAGGCCTGCCACAGGTCGCGGACCCCCGGCGGCACGAGCGGCAGCTCGAGGCCCTCGACGCGCGGGGCCTCGCCGAGCCTGTTGTCCGGGAAGTGCGGCAGCACATCAACGGCCAGCACGACCTCCGCCCCCAGCTCGCGCGCGCGGTCGGCCGGGACGTTGTTGAGGATACCCCCGTCGGCGAGCCGGTAGCGGCCCATCCCGACGGGGGCGAAGACGCCGGGGATGGACATCGTGGCGCGCATGGCCGGGACGAGGAGGCCGCTCGTGAGCACCACCTCGCGCCCGGTGACGAGGTCGGCCGTCGAGAGCGCGAGCGGGCGGCGGAGGGCGGCAAAGGTGCGCTCGGCCCCCATCGTGTCGGTGAGGTAGGTCTCGAAGCGCTTGCCGGAGAGCAGCGCCTGGAGCGTCGGGATGCGGTCGGCGAACCGGAGAATCTGGCTGTGGCGCGCCAGCCCGAGGACCTCCTGCTCGATGGCCTCGGTGGGGAACCCGGCCGCGTAGGCCGCCCCGACGAGGCCGCCCATCGAGGTCCCGGCGATCACGTCGGCGTGGATGCCCTCGCGGGCGAGCACCTTCAGCACGCCGACGTGCGCGAAGCCGCGCGCCCCCCCGCCGCCGAGGGCGAGGCCGAAAACGGGCCGGTGGGTCGAGGATTCCATGCGGGGAGCGGACGAGGGCAGTCCTACTGTACGCGCCGAAGCCGGTCGCTTGATCCGCCGGGGCTGGAGAATAGGGGGTTGAGAACGAGGATAGCAGGCGAGCAAGGCACCGCTGGGCAAGGCGGCTTCTACCCCTTCCCTCCTCTATCCTCTAGGTCGTGTGGAGGGATGGGCAACGCTCCGTTCAAGCAGAGGTGTGCCGGTACCGGGAGGGTGGGTAGAGAGGGGTTCCCCCGAGTGCGCCTTTGGCGCATCGGCCTGTGCGCCTCAGGCTTTTTTCGTCGCGTCCCTTGCATATGATGTTGGTCTGTCGAATCTTGCATCCCTTCCCTCAGGGAGGATTCCTTCACCAGGACGTGCCGCCGGCCCAGCGGTGCTGCTCTGCGAGTGCCCAGAGTCTGCGGCATGTCCGTCACCAAACCCCTTACTGACATGTATCAACACGTTACCTACCGGCTCGGCGCGCTCCTGCTCGCCCTCGCCTTTATCGCGGCTCCGGCCCAGGCCCAGCAGCGGTCCGCCCGCTCGGCCGACCAGGCCCTGACGGCCGCTCCTTCGCGCACCGTGGACTTCACGGCCAACCCCGCCGTGCACAAGGTCCAGGTCCCGAGCCTCGACGCGGCATCGCTGAGAGCAGCATCGCTGGGCGCACGCGGCGGTGTCGACTGCGACGGCTCCGAAGTCGTCGGCCAGGACTCGCTGAATGCTATTTTTGGTTTCTTTGAGGGTGGCGGCAGCACGGAATTGGGGCAGAGCTTCACGGCCCCGTGCTCCGGCACCGTGGAGGGCATCGCGTTCGACGTCTTCAATCTGTTTGTCCCGGGCGACGCCGACTTCACGGTCTACACTGGGGCCGGCAACACCGGTGCCGTCCTCTTCAGCCAGCCCATCACTATCGCCTCCACTGGCCCGCAAGCCGTCGTGTTCGATCCCGGCCTGCCGGTACTTGACGGGTCGGTCTACACGTTCGTGCTGTCCATCCCGCCGAGTAACGGGGGGACCTCCGTTGACGCTGACATTTCTGCCTTCTTCGATTTCAATGGTGATACGGGGGACCTCTATCCAGGCGGCGACGCGTACGCCGGCAACGATAACACCGGCGGGACGAGTATGTTTGCGCCAGTTCCGGGTGCCGACCTCGTCTTCGGCGTGAGCTTCGGGAGTGATGTCCCACCGCCGGTGGCGGGTTGCGGGACGGACTCGTTCGGCTACACCTGCACCGACAGCGACGACGCCAACAACCCCCCCGCGTTCGACTTCAAGGACATCTCGGACAGCGGCACCGCCCTCGGCCTCGGCGACGACGACGGCGTCTTCGTCGATATCGGGTTCGACTTCCCGTTCTACGGCGTCACGTACACCTCGATCGGCATCTCCTCGAACGGGTACCTCACCTTCGATACGTCCGACTTGACCCCGTCAGACCTTTCGAACGACCCGATCCCGTCGCCCGGCACGCCCAACGCCCTTATCGCGGCGCTGTGGGACGACCTCGACCCGGCCTGCGCCGCGCCCGACCCGTGCGAGATCTACGTCCAGAATCTCGGCGACAAGCTCGTCATCCAGTACGACAGCGTCGCGCACTTCCCCGACTCGGCGATGGAGTACAACACGTTCCAGATCGCTCTCACGCCCGACGGTGACATCCGCATAACGTACCTGATGTTCACCGACGACGCGAGCAACTCGAACAGCTACACCGTCGGGATCGAGAACCAGGACGGGACGGTCGGCATCCAGGCGGCCTTCAACGGCACGCCTCCGGACTACCTCCGGGACAACTTCGCCGTGTGCTTCGACTACCCGGGGAGCGACGCCGGCTGCGACAAGGTCCCGCCGCCGACGTGCCCGCTCGCCTTCGCCGGGGACCCCACCTTGACCCCCAACCCCGCGCAGCAGGGCCAACGGGTCAGCCTGGCGGGCCAGGTCACCAACTCCGGCGACGCGAAGGCTGCCAAGCTCGTCGTCAATTACAGCCGGGACGGTGGGCCGATGGGCACGCTGATGTACGGCCCCGCCAACGTCCCGTCGGGTGGCCCCTTCGGGTTCAAGGTGCGTCAGCGCATTCCGGGTGGCCTACCGTCTGGGACGTATAACCTCGACATCCAGCTCGTCAACGACAACTCCGGCGAGGTGTGCGACTTCTTCTTCACCACCCTGGAGATTGGCGGCGCGCGTATCGCCGGCGAGTCCGCCGAGTTCGTGGTGGACGACCCGACGCTCTACATCGAGGCGCAGGACCTCGCGGAGCCCGTGCAGGCGACAGCCGCGCCGGGTGAGGTGTATGCCGCCCCGAACCCGTTCGTGGGCCGGACCGCCCTCACGTTCGCGACCGAGCAGGCTGATGTCGTGCGCCTCGCCGTCTACGACGTGCTTGGCCGGGAGATCGCCGTCCTCGTCGACGGGCAGATCGAGGCCGGCGTCCACCGGGCGACGTTCGACGCGCAAGGGTTGGCTGCGGGCGTCTACATCTACCGCCTCACGGTCGGCAGCAGCGTGCAGTCTGGCCGGATGATGGTGGCTCGCTGACCCGCTGACGGGCTGCGGTGCCATGGGAGCGATCCCGGCACCACAACCTGACGCATCGCCGCCCCTGGAGCTACGGCTTCAGGGGCGGCGTGTTTTTGCGCGGCCGGCCCTCCGACGCACCGCCCGTCGCCGGGCGGGGTCCCTCGGGCTGAGGAACCCGGAGAGGGGAGGGCTGTGGAAGCCGCAGCCTTCGTCCCGTGCCCATGCCCCGCCCCTCGCTGCTCGCTCTGCTCCTCCTCCCCGTCGCGCCCGTCCTCGCGCCGAGCATCGACGCGCCGGCCCCGCTGGTGGTGATGAACCTCGCGGCGCACCCCGACGACGAGGACGGCCTGACGCTGGCCTACGACCGCTGGGCGCGCGACGCGGTGGCCTACTCGGTGATCTTCACGCGCGGCGAGGGCGGGCAGAACGAGATCGGCCCCGACCTCTACGAGCGCCTCGGGCTTCGACCCCCTCCGGGAGGAGTCCCTCCGGTGCTCGCTCCCCGCCTTCGCCGGGACAGGTTCTGCTAGGGGGAGCGACGCGATTCCAGAGAGGGGGAGCCGCTTCCGGTTGGCAGAGTTCACCCTCTAGCTCCACTCCTCCATCAGAAACTGCAAGCCGTCGCCGGGCGCGTGCTCCGACGGCTCCGCGCCGCCGCGGAACAACCGGGCGGGCGCTTCCCCGCCGAGCGCCAGCCGGTGGCCCTCGAGGCGGAGCCACGTCCCCTCCGGCAGGCCGACGACCGGCACCACCGGGTTCGCCGTGCAGAACTCCGCGATCCGCTGCGCGCGCGTCTCGCCCTGGTGCCCCGGCGGGTGGGCGTCGGTGTAGTGCGGGTTGATTTGAAACGGCAGGAGGCCGAGCGCCTCGAAGCCCGGCGGCTCAACGATCGGCATGTCGTTCGTCGTCGAGATCGTCGGGCAGGCGAGGTTCGAGCCGGCGCTCCAGCCAACGTAGGGGACGCCGCCGCCCGCGCGGGCGCGGAGGCGCGGCAGCAGCCCGCTCTCGGCCAGCGTCTTGAGCAGGTGGAACGTGTTGCCTCCGCCGACGGCCAGCGCCTCGGCCTCGTCCACGGCCCGGCCGGGGTCCTCGGCCTCGTGAATCGCATCGAGCGCGTAGCCCGCCACCTCGAAGCGCTCGCGCACGGTCGCGGCGTAGGCGTCATAGGAGATGCTCACGCCCGCGTAGGGGACGAAGAGCACGCGCCTGCGCTCGGCCCCGAGGAAGTCCCGGATCGGGCCGAGGGCGTGTTCGAGGTACCCCTGGCCGGCGTTGCGCGAGTTGCTGAACAGCAGGAGCCGGCAGTGGGGCGAGGAGGAGAGGATGGACATGCCGATTGGTGATTTTCGAGTGGGAATTGCGGATTGGGAATCGCAGAGCGCGGAAGCTACGGCACTGCCCACCGCCTCACCCTCCCACCGGCTTCACCGCGTTCTGCTGGCCGACGCCAGGCAGCGTCCGAAACCGCACGGGCCGGTGCGGGACGAGGCCGGCCTCGCGCTGCCAGGCGGCGATCTCCTCGAAGCTCCGCGTGCCCGCTGCGCTCGTGAGCGCGAAGTACAGCCCGGCGAGGGCACCGAGCTGGTCGGCCGCGTCGCCGCGCATCACCTCCTGCACGACGAGCACCCCGCCGGGCCGAAGCGCTCGGGCGATGCGACGGACGAGGCCGCGCCCCGCCACGTCGCCGAAGTGGTGGACGAGCTGGCCGACGAACACCACGTCCCACCGCGCCTCGCCGAGGTCGTCTTCGAGCGCGTCGCCGGGCCGGTGCGCGATCCGCCCGCCAATCCCCAGGGCGGTCGCCGTCTCGGCCAGCAGAGGAGCCGCGTGGCGTACCGCCTCGGGGAGGTCGAGGACGGTCGCCTGGAGGCCGGGATAGCGCGCGCAGAATGCGGCGGCAAACGCCCCGTGCGCCCCGCCCACGTCGAGCTGGTCGGGGGCGCCGTCGGGGATGGCCTGGAACCCCGTCTGGATGGCCT
>JBBSMV010000214.1:0-5208 GCA_038232975.1 Rhodothermales bacterium | reverse complement strand
TCCGCACGGTGTAGACGTAGTTGCCCGGCGGCGCGCTGCCCGGCACCGGCTGCGTGTAGCTGCCCGAGACGGTCGCGCCGGCCGGCAGCGTGCCCTGGCGCACGCGCTGCTGCGCCACCGTGGTGCCGCTGCGCTCGGCGGGGTAGAAGAGGTCGCCGGTGACCGCGTTGGCGGTGTGGTGGGTGATGGTGTAGCTGACGCTGAAGGAGCTGCCGGGGGTGACGGCGGCCGGGACGCCGGAGGCCGTCAGGGTGAGGCCCGGACCGCCGCTGCCGAGCGGGGCCGAGGCGTGGTACGGCGGGGTCCCGATCGTGGAGCTTGGGTTCGGGCAGGAGCAGTCGGCGCTGGTCATGTTGGCCGAGAAGCTCGGGTTGAAGCCGAGGTTGCCCGCCGTCACGTTGCCCGGCACGGTGACGTCCGAGAAGTAGGCCGTCGAGGAGACGACGAAGGCGAAGGCGTGGATCGCGCCGAGGTCCGAGGCATCGATGCCGAGGTCGGCGAAGGAGATGGCGAACTCGAGGCCGGTGTCGCCGGCCCCGCTGTTGTCGAAGGCGAAGACGACGGTGCTGAAGAACACCGGGCCGCCGGAGTTGTTGGTGCCGTCGGCCGGGCCGACGGTCGGCGTCCCGCTCTGGTCGGCGGTACCGAGGAAGTCCGCCCGCGGCGACCCGCCGACGTAGGAGGCGGCGTCGAAGAAGGTGCTGGTGCTGGTCCCGCCGGGGTTGACGGCGAAGGCGTAGTCCACCTCGAAGTCGGCCGTGAAGGCGGAGTCGGCCGCGCCGAAGTAGCTGAAGCCCGCGTCGGGCACGTCGCCGAGGATCGTTCCGGCAGGCGCACCTACCGGGTCGTCGAAGTTCAGCCAGAGGCCGATGGCGTCGCCGGAGAACTCGTTGAGCTTGCCCTGGACGCCGACGTAGAGCACCTCGCTGCCGGTGTCGGCGAAGTAGACGATTTCCGTCACGTCAATGTCCGGCCCGAAGCCGGCATTCGTGTTGAGCTTGGTGGCGAGGCTCCGATAGGCGGCGTCCGAGAGGTCGCCGTCAATGGTCGGCTGCGCGGCAGCGAGTGGGGCGAGGAGGAGCCCCGCGAGGGCGGTGAAGAGGAGGTGTCTCATGGGAGGAAGGTAGAGGGTTAGGCGAGGGAGGATGAAAGCGCTTACAATAAACCACACGCCGGTCACAAATGCAAGCGCCACCGGCGCATATCTGATGCACCAAAAGTTAGGAGCGGAAGCGGGGAAGAGCGGAAGAATGACGCGGCGGTCAGGATAAAAACCTTCCGCTCTTCCTATCCTCCACTCTTCCGCTCTTGAAGAACCTGCCATGCCCGACCTCTTCCAGGCCCGCGCCGACGCGACCCGCGCCGCCAATGCCCCGCTCGCCGACCGGATGCGCCCGCGCACGCTCGACGACTTCGCCGGGCAGCCGCACCTCCTCGGCGAGGGCCGGCTGCTGCGCCGCGCCATCCAGGCCGACCGCGTCACGTCGCTCATCTTCTTCGGGCCGCCGGGCACAGGCAAGACCACGCTCGCCCGCATCATCGCGGGCACCACCGAGCGCCACTTCGCCACGCTCAACGCCGTGCTCGCGGGCGTCAAAGACATCCGCCAGGAGATCGAGGCGGCACAGGACCGGCTGCGGCTCCACGGCACGGGGACCATCCTGTTCGTCGACGAGGTCCACCGCTTCAACAAGGCGCAGCAGGATGCGCTGCTGCCGCACGTCGAGAACGGCACCGTCACCTTCATCGGGGCCACCACCGAGAACCCCTACTTCGAGGTCAACAAGGCGCTCGTCTCGCGCAGCCGCATCTTCGAGCTGCACACGCTCACGGAAGATGATCTGCGGCAGGTCGCCCAGCAGGCCCTCGCCGACCCCGAGCGCGGCTACGGCGAGCGCGCCGTGCAGCTCGGCGACGACGCGCTCGCCCACCTCGTCGGCACCGCCAACGGCGACGCCCGCAGCCTGCTGAACGCCCTCGAGCTCGCCGTTGAGACCACGCCGCCGGACGACACGGGCACGGTCCACGTTGACCTGGCCGTGGCCGAGGACTCGATCCAGCGCCGCGCCGTGCTCTACGACAAGGAAGGCGACGCCCACTTCGACACGATCAGCGCCTTCATCAAGAGCCTCCGCGGGAGCGACCCCGACGCGGCGCTCTACTGGCTGGCGCGGATGGTCTATGCCGGCGAGGACCCACGCTTCATCCTGCGCCGCCTCCTGATCTTCGCCGCCGAGGACGTCGGCCTCGCCGACCCGCGCGCCGTGCAGGTGGCGGTCGCCTGCGCGAGCGCCTTCGACTACGTCGGGATGCCCGAGGGGCAGTTCCACCTCGCCGCGTGCTGCCTCTACCTCGCCACCGCGCCGAAGTCCAACAGCGCCTTCGCCTACTTCGACGCGCTCAAGCACGTGCAGAACGAGCAGACCGGCGAGGTGCCGAACCCGCTCAAGGACGGCAGCCGCGACAAGGCCGGCCTCGGCCACGGCGTCGGCTACAAGTACCCCCACGCCTACCGCGACGGCTACGTGCCCGAGCAGTACCTCCCGCCCGAGATGCAGGGCCTCTACTTCTACGCCCCGCGCGAGCAGGGCTACGAGCGCACCGTCGCCGAGCGGCTCGCCGTGTGGCGCGAGCGCGACGCCGAGGAGGCCGTCGAGAAGCGCGCCCGCCGCTACGCTGAGGACGGACCGGACGGCTAGCGTGCAGCGTGCTTGGCGCTCAGCATGGGCTAATGGGGCCGGCTGGCCCCCTGCCGGTCGCTGTATCTGGGCGCGCGTGCGCCGAAGCGCGCTCAGCCTCGCCCCGAAGGAGCCGCTAGAACCGGAGCGCGACGACGGTCTCGACGCCCGGCTCCGAGCGGAGCGTCAGCGTGCCGCCGTGGAGGCGGAGGATCTGGCGGCTCAGGCTGAGGCCGATCCCGCTGCCGGCCGGCTTGGTGGTGAAGAACGGGACGAAGACGCGCTCGCGGACCTCGGGCAGGACCCCCGGCCCGTTGTCGCAGACCTCGACCACCGGGCGGCCCGCCTCGCCGACGCGGGCGCGGAGCGCGATGCGGGCGTCGGGCTGCCCGTCGAGGGCCTGCACCGCGTTGAGCAGCAGGTTGATGAGCACCTGCTCGACGAGCTCCTCGTCGGCGGCCAGCTCCAGCGTCGGCGGAGTGATCTCGACGTCGAGCGCGACACCTTTTTCTTCCAGCGAGGTTCGCAGCAGCGTCTCCACGGTCCCGAACAGGCCGGCGACGGGGACGAGCGCAAAGCTCGGCTTCGGGATTTTCGTCAGGCTGCGGTACGACTCGACGAAGTGGATCAGCCCCTGGCTCCGCCGCTCGATGGTCTGGAGCGCCTCGCGCGCGTCAGCCAGCGACAGCCGCTGCTCGCCGCTGCCCTCGCGGTGGAGAAGCCCGTTCGCCGTCGCCGCGAGCGAGGCGATGGGGGCGACGGAGTTGACGATCTCGTGGGTGAGCACGCGCGTGAGGGCTTGCCATGCCTCCATCTCTTTCTCTTCGAGCTCGCTGCGGATGTCCTGGAGCGAGACGAGCGTGTGCGGGTCGCCCGCGAGGCGGAAGTGCGCCGCGTGGACGGCCAGGTCGAGCGTCCGGTCGCCGCGCTCGACGCGGACGAGGGCGCGCTCGCCGGAGCGGAGCGCCGGGAGCGCCTCGGCCAGGCGGCCCAGCCCCGCCAGCCCGCCGACGTGGCGCAGCCGGGGCAGGCCGAGGAGCCGCTTCGCCGCCGTGTTGAAGAGGACGACCTCGCCGCTGGCGCGGAACGCGATGAGCGCGACGCCGACGTGCCGGACGACGGTCTGGAGGACCTGTGCCTGCTCCTCGCGCTCGGTGCGGAGCTGCCGGAACGCGCCCGACACCTCGGCGAACCGGGCGGCAATCGCCTCGAACATCGGCCCCTGCCCGCGCGCGGGGACGCCGAGCGAGAGGTCGTCGTAGCGGACCGCCTCGAGGAAGCGGAGCAGGTCGCGCGGCGTCCGCTCGGTGAGCCGGACGAGCGACCGGGCTTGCCAGAGCGCGAGGAGCACGGCGAGGACGACGCCCCCGATCCACCCCGCCGGCCCCGCGACTGCCAGCCACACGGCCGCCCCCACCGCCGCGCCGAAAGCGGCGAGGCGGAGGCCGAGTTGGACGCGGTAGCGGCGGAGCAGCCGTTTCATGGATCGGGGGTCAGGGGTCGAGCGTCGGGAGTCCGGCCGGATCAACGAGACACCCGACGCCCGACTCTCGACTCACAGGCCGTACTTCTCGATCCGGCGGTAGAGCGACTTCCGCGTCAGGCCGAGCGCCTCGGCGGCGCGGCTGATGTTGCCGCCGTGCTTCGAGAGCGCCTTGCGGATCACCTCGCGCTCGACGGCCTCGAGGTCGAACGACTCCAGCGCGAGCATCGCCTCGGCGCGCTCGGCGTCGAGGCTGGCGTCGGAGGGGGCCGAGAGCAGGAGGTCCGCGGGTTCGAGCGTCGGGCCGTCTGCGAGGATCACGGCGCGCTCGACGGTGTGCTGAAGCTCGCGGACGTTCCCCGGCCACGCGTAGCGCTCCATCTTGCTGAGGGCCGCCGGGGAGAAGGCCGCCACCGGCTTGTGGTACTTCCGGGCGTAGGTCGCCAGGAAATGCGCGGCCAGCAGGCCGAGGTCGCCCTCGCGCTCGCGCAGCGGCGGGAGCCGGATTTCGACCGTGTTGATCCGGTAGAGCAGGTCCTGCCGGAAGCCGCCCGCGCGCACCGCCTCGTAGAGGGGCCGGTTCGTCGCCGCGACGAGGCGGACGTCGACGGGCCGCGCCGCCGCCGAGCCGACGCGCGTGACCACGCGGCTCTGCAGCACGGTGAGGAGCTTCTGCTGCTGGGCCGGCTCGATGTTGCCGATCTCGTCGAGGAAGAGCGTCCCGCCGCTGGCGGCCTCGACGCGGCCTGCGCGGTCCGCGCCGGCCCCGGTGAACGCACCCTCGACGTAGCCGAACAGCTCGCTCTCGAACAGGCTCGGGGTGAGCGCGCCGAGGTCCACGGCGACGAACGCCGCCCCGGCGCGGGCGCTGGCGCGGTGGACGGCGCGGGCGACGAGCTCCTTGCCGGTCCCGTTCTCGCCGAGCAGGAGGACGTTGGCGTCCGTCGCGGCAACCTTCTCCACCGTCGCGAGCACCCGGCGCATCGGCTCGCTCTGCCCGATGACCTCGGGAAACCGGCCGGCCGGGGCCTGCCCGAGCGCGTCGCG
>JBBSMV010000213.1:0-5217 GCA_038232975.1 Rhodothermales bacterium | reverse complement strand
TGCTCGGCGCAGAGTCCAAAGATCACGAGCCCCCGGTCACACGAACCGGCCTCCATCTGCTCACACCGGAATATGCTAGCCCCGAGCAGGTCAGCGGCGCGCCGATCTCGACGGCCTCGGATGTCTACCAGCTCGGCTTGCTGCTCTACGAGCTGCTGACCGAGCAGCGCGCCCAGAACCTGGATACACATGCCCTCACCGACATCGCTCGCGTCGTCTGCGAGACGGAGCCCGTCCCGCCGAGTCGGGCGGCCTCGGACGCGAGCCCGTTCCGGCCGCGCCAGCTCCGGGGCGAGCTCGACGCCATCGTGATGACGGCGCTACGCACGGAGCCGGAACGCCGCTACGGCTCCGCCGGTGGCCTGGCCGACGACATCCGACGCTTTCTCGACGGGCGCACCGTCACGGCCCATGCCGACTCGCCGGGCTACCGCCTCCGCACGTTCGTCCGGCGTAACCGGATCGCCGTAGGTGCAGCCCTCGCGATTGTCCTGCTGCTCGTCGGCTACGCCGTCACAGTTACGGCCCAGCAAGCCCGCACGGCCCGCGAGCGCGACCGCGCCGAGCAGTACGCCGCCTTCCTCACCGATCTCTTGGCCGGGGCCAATCCGTTCACGACGGAAGACCTCGGCCCGGAGACGACGCTGCGGACGTTCCTCGACCAGAGCGTCCAGCGCGTGCGCAACGAGCTGGACGCCGAGCCGGAACTGCAGGCCTCGCTGCTCCGCACGATGGGCGAGGTGCGCGGGAGCCTCGGGGAGCACGAGGCCGCGCAGTCGCTCTACCGCGAGGTGCTCCCGTACCAGCGCGAGCGCTACGGCGAGCGCTCGGCCGAATACGTCGAGACGCTACGGCTGCTCGCGGGCGCGGCGGACGACCCGCAGGAGAAGGACTCGCTCCACCGGGTGCAGCTCGCCCTCGCGCGAGCCCTCGATGGCGGTCCCGGTCCGCACGTCGCCCGCGGGCTTACCGTCTACGGGAATTCCCTCTACGGGCAAGGCCGCTACGAAGAGGCGGCCCGGGCGCTGGAGGAGGCGCATGGCATGATCGAGTCTGCGGAGCCGGAAAGCCGCGCCAACATCCTCTACTTCCTGGCGACCGCCCAGCGTGCGTTGAACCGGCTCGGCTACGCTGACAGCTTGAACCGCGCCGCCTACGCCCTCCGCCGCGACCTCCTCGGCCCTTCGCACCCCCACACCGCCGTCATCATGTCGGAGCTCGGCGTCGCCGCCGAGGAGCGCGGCGACTTCGAAGCCGCCCTCCGCTGGAAGCAGGAGGCGCTCGAGGTGTTCGAGGCGACGCTGGGCTCCGACCATCCGTTCACCGATGCTCAACTCAATAATGTGGGAGTGTTACTGGGAAAAATGGAACGTTACGCCGAGGAGGAGGCGGTCTACCGCCGCGTACTCGCGTGGCGCGAAGAGCACCTGGGTCCGGCCGATGCAGAGACGGTCGGGGCCTTGCAGAACCTGGGGGCTTGCCTCATGCGGCAGGGTCGGCTCGACGAGGCGGAGCCGATCTTTATCGAAGTCCGGGCGCGCTATGCCGAGAGCCTCCCGCCGACCCACTATCTCCGCGCCGTCCCCTCGCTCTCCCTCGCCGACCTCTACACGCAGCGCGGCGACTTCGCACAGGCCGAAGACGCCGCTCGCCGTGCTGTCGAGCACCTGAGTGCCACGCTTCCCGAGGGCCACCCCCTCATCGGTGTGGCGCTGAGCAGGGAAGGCGGAGCCCTCGCCGGGCGGCACCGCTACGCCGAGGCCGAGGCGCGTCTGCTCCAGGGCTACGCGCTGCTGGAAGCCGCGGAAGGGTTCGGCACATACCGTGCGAACGCCGCCGCACGCCTCGTCGCGCTCTACGAGGCCTGGGGCCGCCCCGCCGACGCCGACCGCTACCGCCCCACGGCACACGCCGAATCGTAAAGGCTCCGCACCTCGCACCGCGAAGCCGGCGGTGACCAAAATTGGCGACGACGGCTCCGGCTCTGCACCTTATTTTCAGGGCGTTGCCCCCTCTCTCAACCCTACCACGAATGCACCGTCTCGCACTCGCCGCCTGCCTCCTGATCGCCCTCCCCGCTTGCGCCCAACCCGACGGACGGCTGTCTCCGAAGGACCGCGACATTGCCACGGCGGTAGCGGCACTCCCGGAAGAGTTCCGCGCGACCGCCTCGGTGCGCGGGTACGCAGACGGCGGACTCGTAGACCTCCGCGACGGCGAGGGGCCGTTCATCTGCCTCGCCGACAACCGGGCGGACGAGCGCTTCCACGTCGCGTGCTATCACGAGTCGCTGGAGCCGTTCATGGCGCGGGGCCGGGCGCTCCGGTCTGAAGGCCACTCGAAGGACGTGGACAGCCTCCGCTTCGCCGAGGTGGAGGCGGGCACACTCGCGATGCCGACCCACCCCGCCGCGCTCTACAGCCTCACCGGCGACAGTGTGAGCGTCAACGACACGACGGGCGTCGTCACGGGCGCGAGCCCGCTCTACGTGGTCTACATCGCCAACGCCACGGCGGAATCCACCGGCCTTCCCACCACGCCTATGCCCAACAGCCCGTGGCTCATGTTTCCCGGCACCCCGAAGGCCCACATCATGTTCGTCCCCGAGATGTGAGCGGGGCGCTACGCACGCACCACTGGATCACCGTCCGCCGGGGTCCGCAGCGCCCGAAGCGTCTCGGCGTGGCGCGTGTGGATGAGCGCCAGCGAAGCCGGATCGGTGCTGGACTGCTCGGCGGCTTCTACGAGCATGGCGGCATGTTCGCGCAGCACGGCCCGACGCTCAGTGCTCTCGACCGACGAAGCGAGGTCGCCGAGGACTTCGAGCAGGCGTAGCGTCGCGTTCCGGTCCGCCGCAACGTAGGGCCGGAGCTGGCCGAACGCGGCCTCGACGAAGACGGCAAACGTGATGGGCGGGGCGATCACGCGAAGGTTGCCCTCGTCGTCCAGACGGCGCGCTTCGGGGAGGTCGCGCTCGGCGAACGCAGCGACGCCGCCGCCGAGCCAGTCGAGGCAGCTCATCGCCGTGAACGGGTCGTTGACGCCGGGCGAGAGCGCCCGCGCGGCGATCTCGACGAGTTCGTCTACGAGAAACATGTAATCCTGCGCGGGCGAGCGCCGCCGTCCCCACGCGAACGCGAGGCGGATCTCGTCGCCCACGGCCTCCGTAGCATCCTCCGCCGGGTAGAGCTCGACGAGCGGCTTGCCGGGCCGCACGAAGTCGCCGGGGCGGCTGCACAGGCGGATCACGAGGTCGTTGTCGCGCGCCAGGTGGAGCAGCGCTTCTTCGTCCACGGCCTGGACGTAGCCGCTCCCGTCGGCCTCGATGCGGCACGCGCGGTCGCTGAAGCCGTCCGGCGCGTCGAGGTCGGCGTCCGCGTCGTCCTCGGCCGCATGCCCGAACCGCTCGGGGAAGCGCTCCGAGATCTGAGTCTGCAGCTCCTTCCCGATCCCGCCGATCACGTTCGAGATGTGGATGCTGCCGGGGACGTGGTGGATGAAGTAGATCAGCACGCCGATGCTGCACAGCGTCAGCGCGAACGCCCCGAGCATCCCGATGTGCGGGACGAAGCCGCCCTCGTACTGGAGCGGCTCGAAGAAGCTGCCGCCCACCTCGTCGCGGCTCCGCACCGAGCGCAGAATCTGAAGGCAGTAGAGGAACGTGGCGATGAAGGTCCCAAGTGTGACCTGGTTGCCCGTATCCCGCATGAAGTTGCTCAGGAGGCGGGGGCCGTATTGCCCGGAGGCGTAGACGACCGCGACCATCGTGATCGAGAACGCGACGCCTGCGACCGTAATCATCGACCCTGCAATCGTCGAGAGGATGGCGCGGACGCCGTCGGGTTTGCTGGCGTAGAGCCACGGGACGGTTTCGAGCCAGTCGCTTCCGAAGTGCGCATCGAGGACGTTGCTCGCCACCGCGAGGCCGAGCGCGCCGATCGTCATCAGCGTCGGGATGAACCAGTAGCTGGAACGTAGGTTGTCCCAGAACTTGACAAGGCGGATGGGCATCGGCAGAAGCGGAAGGCAGGGCGCAGGCGTGCTCCCTCAACGACCGAGCGCGCCGCCGGTTCGCCGCCGCCTGAAAGCGCAAGAGGCCGACCCTGCGGGGGGGTCGGCCTCGTACGAAGGCAGGAGCGGCGAAAAGAAGGGAGGGGAGCGAACGCCGAGATGGGTAGCACCGCCGAAGCGGGCGTCCTCCTGCAGAGAAGTGCGCACAAAACGTAGGACCGGGGGCGTTCCCTGTCTAACAGGGCGAGTCCCCATTCCACGGATAGGATTCCCTACGACGCATACCGGGGAATCACCCATGCCCTTGACATCCTACTCCAGCCCCGGCGCCGCTCGCGCTACGCCTCGGACTACCTGCACGTCGTCGAGCACGATCTCGGAGACAAGGTCTAGCGAATCGGCTTCCCACATCCGTCCGAGCCGTTCGAGCGGTGGCATCAGGGGCTCGGCCGAGAAGTTGAGGTAATCGGCGAAGCGGACGCCGCCGACGGTACGCGGGTGGACGGCCTGCCGGAAGCGCGCCCCGCCGCCGTTGTCGTCGTAGGAGTAGGCGAGGAAGTCCACGGTCGCCCGGTCCTGGTGGATCCAGTAGAGGAACCGGTCCTGGTAGTCGCGACCGCCGCCTTCCTGCCTGAACGTGACCTCGACGCGGCGGTAGGGCTCGCCCGCGAGCGTGTCGGCTCCGGCGAGGCGGGACTGCACGGCCGGATCGGCGAGCGCGTAGGGCAGCAAGGCGAAGTAGACGACAGACCCGACAGCCTCCTCAGCGATGCGGTACGCCCGCTCGTCGAGCGGGACCTCGTCCCCATCGACCGTGCGAACGAGGCCGTCGTTGGTCAGCACGTCGCGGCCCGAGCCGGTCGAGTCGGTCCAGTCGCGGGTGTAGGCGAAGCGTCCGCCGTCCCGTTCGACGGTGAACGGCGTGCCCCGAAACGAGAACGAGACGGTCGCGTGGTCGAGCACGTCGGACCCGTGGGCGGCACGGGCGCGGCGGAGGGTGATCGCAGCCCCTGCCGCCGCCGTGTCTACGGCCGCCGGCGCCGACCCAGCGACCGGCTCCGGCGAAGGCTCAGGCGGATCGGCGCACGCCGCCCACAACACGGCGAGGCCCACCGCCGCAGCGAGGCCCCAGCGCCTCACAAGCCTGTGGCAACCGTGATCGGCACGCGGGTCTCGTCCCAGTGCAGCACGAGCATCCCCTCGGTG
>JBBSMV010000212.1:0-5244 GCA_038232975.1 Rhodothermales bacterium | reverse complement strand
GTCGCGGACGGGGTCCACGGCCCACACCTTCGCCGTGGTGAGGCGCTTGCCGTCGGGGAGCTGGACGCGGACGCGGTCGGTCCCCACGACGACGTGGTAGGCCGTCACGAGGGCGTCGTCGGCCACGAGAAACGCCGAGCCGAGCCGGACGACGACGTCGCCCTCGGCGGCGACGGGGAGGACCGAGCGGGCGGCCTGGTACACCCGGTGCGCTTCGGCGTAGACGTGCAGCGTGTGCGGCTGCGTCGCCGTCTGCACGGTCCCGACGGCGACCGTCACCGCCGGCACGCGCAGGGTCCCGGCGCGCAGGGCCCGCAGCGTGAAGCGCCGCGTCAGCACCGCCGCCGACACGCCGGCCATGGCACCGCGCTCGGCCTCAATGGCCGAGGCGCGCACGATCTCGAAGGCCCCTCCGCTGGCGTCTACGTCCATCGCGATACCGGCGTCCGTCATCGAGCCGTCCGTCATCGAGCCGTCCGTTACCGAGACGATAGCCTCGGCCTCCAGCACGAACGTCTCGCCGACGGCGACGACGTCCCGGCTGAGGGAGGAGAAAACCTGGACGTGCGGTGCGTCCGCCGCGCGTGCGAGCGGCGCGAGCACCAGCAAGAGTCCTCCGATCCATGCGCGCATACCCGACCTCCCCACCCTTCTCCGCTGGCTTGTTAACAATTTGGTAATGTGCCGACCGCCGGAGTATACCACAATCTCCCCGCCGCCGTTACACCACACCTTCACGCTTTGACACCGAGCCGCCGCCTCGGTGCCGCGCGGTGCGCTTCGCGCCGTCTGTACCTTCCCTGCCTTCCGACCCGGCGCGCGGGCGTTGCGCTCCGGCCTCTTTCCTTTCCTCCCATCGCCTCTCCCGATGAACCTGAGCGAGACCTTCGGTGCCCTCGTAGACAAGCTGCAGGGCTGGCTGGAGCAGCTCATCCTGCTGCTGCCCAACCTCGTCGCGGCGATCCTCCTCGTCATCGTCACGGTCTTCGTGGCGCGCCTCGTGCGGCGCGGGGTGCAGGGCCTGCTCGGCCGGACCTCGTCCTACGAGCAGGTCAACCACCTCCTCGCCACGATCGCCTACGTGGTCGTCTTCGCGGTCGGGACGTTCATCGCGCTCGGGATCATCGGGGCGGACAAGGCGGTGACGTCGCTGCTGGCCGGGGCGGGCATCCTCGGCCTCGCGCTCGGCTTCGCGTTCCAGGACCTCGCGGCCAACTTCATCTCGGGCGTCCTCCTCTCGGTCCGCCGGCCGTTTCTGGAGGGCGACATCATCGAGACGAACAGCTACATGGGGGTCGTGGACGAGATCAACCTCCGCTCGACGCGCCTGCGCACGTTCCAGGGGCAGACGGTGATCATCCCCAACGCGCAGGTCTTCCAGAACCCGGTTGAGAACTTCAGCACCCGGCACCGGCGCGTGGACCTGAGCTGCGGCGTGGCCTACGGCGACGACCTCGAGCAGGCCCGCGCGCTCGCGCTCGACGCCGTGGGCGGCCTCGACGTGGTTGACCACGACCGCCCGGTGGACCTCTACTTCAACGAGTTCGGCGAGAGCTCGATCAACTTCACGCTCCGCTTCTGGGTCGGCTTCGGCAAGCAGACCGACTTCCTGACCGCCCAGAGCGAGGCCATCATCGCCGTCAAGAAGGCCTTCAATGCGGGCGGCATCACGATCCCCTTCCCGATCCGCACGCTCGACTTCGGCGTCGTCGGCGGCGAGCGGCTCGACGAGGTGCTCCCGAAGCGCTTCTACGACGGCTCCGGCAGCGACGGCTCCGGCGATGCCGGGGACGGGCAGGTCATCGTCTCCGGCGCGGACCCGGACCAGCCATGAGCCTCCGTGCCCTGAGAGAACGCCTCGCGCCGGTGAGCGACCTGCGCGCGGCGGCGGCGCTCCTGGAGTGGGACCAGGAGACCTACATGCCGCCCGGCGCGGCCGAGGCGCGGGCGCACCAGCTCGCCACACTCAAGCGCCTCGCCCACGAGCACCTCACCAGCGACGCGGTCGGCGCGCTCCTCGACGCGCTCGAAGCCGACGGCCTGGAGGACGAGCTCGACCGGGCGCTCGTCCGCGTCGCCCGCCGCGACTACGACCGGGCAACGCGCCTCTCGGCCGACTTCGTGACGCGGCTCGCCACGGCGAAGGCGCGCGCGCTCGAGGCGTGGAAGCACGCCCGGCAGGACGACGACTTCGCCCGCTTCGCCCCGCACCTCCGGGAGATCGTGGACCTCAGCATCGAGCAGGCCGAGGCGCTCGGCTACGACGCCCACCGCTACGACGCGCTCCTCGACGAGTACGAACCCGGCGCGACGCAGGCCGAGGTCGCCCGCCTCTTCGCCGGCCTCCGCGCGGAGCTGGTCCCCATCGTGCAGGCCCTCGGCGCGGCCGAGCCGCCGGACGACAGCGCGCTCCACCGCGCCTTCGACCCCGAGCGCCAGTGGTACTTCGGGCTGGAGGTCGCCCGCGCCCTCGGCTACGACTTCGCCCGCGGCCGGCAGGACCGCTCGGCCCACCCGTTCTCGACCGCCTTCTCGTCCAGCGACGTCCGCATCACGACGCGCATCGCGCCCGAGTTCTTCCCCACCGGCCTCTTCGGGACGGTCCACGAGGTCGGCCACGCGCTCTACGAGCAGGGCCTCGCCCCGGCCCTGGCCCGGACGCCGCTGGCCGACGGGACCTCGCTCGGGGTCCACGAGAGCCAGTCGCGGCTGTGGGAGAACCTCGTCGGGCGCAGCCGCCCGTTCTGGCGCTGGGCCTACCCCCGCCTCCAGCAGACTTTCCCGGCCGCCCTCGGCGATGTGGGCGAGGAGGCGTTCTACCGCGCCGTGAACCGGGTCCGCCCGTCGCTCATTCGCGTCGAGGCCGACGAGGTGACCTACAACCTCCACGTGATGCTCCGCTTCGAGCTAGAGACGGCGCTCCTCAGCGGCGGCCTCGCCGTGGGCGACGTGCCCGAGGCGTGGAACGCGGCGATGGAGGACCTCCTCGGCCTGGCCCCGCCGAGCGACGCCGACGGCTGCCTCCAGGACATCCACTGGGCGCTCGGCGCGCTCGGCTACTTCCCGACCTACACGCTCGGCACGCTCATGTCGGTCCAGCTCTTCGAGGCCGCCGAGCGCGACCTCGGCCCGTTCGACGAGGCGTTTGCGCGCGGCGAGTTCGGGCCGCTGCTCGGGTGGCTGCGCGAGAGGGTCCACCGCTGGGGCCGGGCGCGCTCGGCCGCCGAGATCATGGAGGAGGCCACCGGCGGGCCGCTCCGCGCCGAGCCGTGGCTGGCCTACGTCCGGGAGAAGTTCGGCGCGGTCTATGGCGTCTCGCTCTGACTGGGGCCGCCCTCCGGGGTCCGCTGTGCGCGGCGGAACGCCTCGTAGAGCCGCTCCGGGTCGGCGGCGTAGAGCTCGATGAACCCGCACGCGGCGCAGACCTGCGCGCGGAGGTCCACCTGCTCCTCCCATTTGAAGAAGGCGGCGTCGGGGCTGGCGAACTCGCCGACGCGGACGGTGTGGGCCGCGCCGAAGTCCTGCTCGACGAGGCGGGCGTTGGGGATCAGCAGCTCGGACCCGCACTTCGGGCACTGGAGGTCGTTCATGAGGCGTGGGGAGCGTGGAGGGCGGGGAGGGAGTGGAGAGGCGGACCGGCCCTGACCGTCTGCGCCCTGGTCTCTGCTCGAAGATACTCTCCACGCCCTCCTCTCCTCCCATGCCCTCCACCCCTAAAGAATCTCGGCGCGGAACGCGTCGGCGGCCGTGACGGAGCGGGCGAAGGCGGTCATCAGGCGGACGGCGTGCTCGACGTCGCCGAGGTCCACGGTCTCGACGGTCGAGTGCATGTAGCGCAGCGGGACCGAGAGCAGCGCGCTCGGGATGCCGGCCTTCGAGTTGAAGATCACGTCGGTGTCGGTGCCGGAGAAGCGCGACGAGGCCTCGTGCTGGAGCGGGATGTCTTCCTGCGCGGCAACTTCAACGAGCCGCTCGACGACCTTCGGGTGGTTGACGGTGCCGTGCGTGATGCTCGGCCCGCCGCCGAGGGTCACGGCCCCGTGCTTCGCCTTCTCGATGCCGGGCGAGTCGGTGGCGTGGGTCACGTCGAGCACGAGCGCCACGCCGGGCTCGAGCCGGTAGGCCGCCATGCGCGCGCCGTGGCCGCCGATCTCCTCCTGCACCGCGTTGAGACCGACGACCGCCGCCGCCCGCTTCTCCTTCGAGGCGGCGAGCCGCCGGAGCGCCTGCGCCACCACAAACCCGCCGAGCCGGTTGTCGAGCGCCCGCCCGACGAGGCGCTCGTCGGTGAGGGCCTCGACCGAGTCGGCGTAGACCGCCGGATGCCCGACGCGGACGCCGCGCGCGGCGACCTCCTCCCGGCTCGCCGCGCCGATGTCGAGGAACAGCTCTTCGAGCTTCGGGGCCTTCTCCTCGTCCTTGCGGTCGCGGAGGTGGATCGCCGTGTTGCCGACGACGCCGAGCACCGGGCCGTCGGTGCCGAGGATGCGGACGCGCTTGCCGCGCGCAATCGCGTGGTCGCTCCCGCCGATACGGTCCACATGGATGAAGCCGTCGTCGGTGACGTACTTGACCATGAAGCCGATCTCGTCGGCGTGGGCATCGAGGAGGACCGTCAAGCCGGGGCCATCGAGCGTAGCCCAGACGTTGCCGTAGGCGTCGCTCTCGACGCGGTCGGCGAAGGGTTGGACGTAGGCGGCCCACTTTTTCTGGCCGGGCGTCTCGAAGCCGGTCGGGCTGGGGGTCGAGAGGAGGTCGAAGAGGAAATCGCGGTCGGCGTCGGTCATCAGGCGAGGGACGTCAGGTGGAACCCGGTGGCAGCGGGGCTGTGGAAGGCGCGAGTCTAAATATCGCGCCGATGACCGTCCGCCCCCTCTTCCTTTTCGTCCTCGCCCTGCTCGCCGCGCCCGCTGTCGCGCAGAGCATCGACGAGCCGGAGCCGCTGGTGGTGATGAACCTCGCGGCGCACCCCGACGACGAGGACGGCCTGACGCTGGCCTCCTACCGCTGGGGGCGCGACGCGGTGGCCTACTCGGTGATCTACACGCGCGGCGAGGGCGGGCAGAACGAGATCGGCCCCGATCTCTACGAGCGCCTCGGCGCGCTCCGCACCGAGGAGACCGAGCGCGCCGGGCGCATCCTCGGCTCCCAGGTCCGGGTCCTCACCTTCTACGACGTCGGCTACTCGAAATTCGCCGCCGAGGCCATTGAGCAGTGGGGCGGGCGCGACGCGGTGACGGCCCG
>JBBSMV010000211.1:0-5334 GCA_038232975.1 Rhodothermales bacterium | reverse complement strand
GACCGCGCCGGCATCGAGCGCCGAGCCAGGGGTGAGTTCCACCGAACCATCGCCGCTGATTTCGTCGGGCGCGAGGGCGGCTACGGCCAGCATCGGCAGCCCGTCGAGCGGCTCTCCCTCCTCGACAATGTCCTCCGGCTTGAGATGGTCACGCCCCCGCCGCAGCGCGACCGTGAACAGGCTGCCGAATCCCGCCTCGCTCTCGACGCTGATGGTGCCGCGGTGGAGGTCCACGAGCTCCTTCACGAGGGCCAGTCCGATCCCCGTCCCCGGCTGCATCCGTGCGGACGACTCGTCCACGCGGTAGAACCGTTCGAAGACGTGCGGAAGGTCGGCGGCCGGGATGCCGGGGCCGCTGTCGCGGACAGCGAGGCGGACGACCTCCTCTTCGACGGAGACGGTCACGCGGACGGCGCCGCCCCCCGGCGTGAACTTCAGCGCGTTCGAGAGCAGGTTCATGAGCACCTTCAGGAGCTGCTCCGGGTCCCCCCAGACGACCGGTCCCGACGGCGCCCCCGGCTGCGCGTCCGGGAGCTGCACGTCGAGGGCGATCCCCTTCCGCTCGGCCAGCGGCACGAACCCCTGCGCTACGCCCGCGACGAACGTACCGAGGTCGAGGCGGCGGGCGCGGAGCGGCATCCGCCCCGCTTCGAGGCGGGCCACGTCGAGGATCTGGTTGATGAGGTCGAGCACGCGCCCGGCGTTGCGGCGCGCGAGGTCCACCTGCGCGGCCATCGGCGCGTCGAGCGGCCCGTAGAGCCCGGCTTTGAGGTCGTCAAGCGGGCCGATGGTGAGCGTGAGCGGCGTCCGGAACTCGTGGCTGACATTCGCAAAGAAGCGGCTCTTGGCTCTGTCGAGGGCACGGAGCTGGTCGGCCTGCGCGGTGAGCAGATCGGCCTGCGCGGTGAGCTGAGCCTTCTGGCGTTCGGCCTCGGCCGTCCGCACGACCACGGTTTCCTCGAGCACCCGCGCCTGCTCCCGCAGCCGCCGCGTGCGCCAGCGGGCCGAGCCGGAGACGAGGGCTGCCAGACCGCCGAGGGCGAGGAGCGCCCAGAGCGCGCGGGCCCACGCCGTCCCATACCACGGCGGCGCGATCTCGAAGGCGAACGTGCCGACGCTGCTGCGCACCATCCGGCCGTCCTCGGCCTGCACCTCGAACGTATACCGCCCCGGCGGGAGGTTCGTGTACTCCTTCGCCGTCGCGCCCGTCCAGGGCGACCACTCCGCTTCGAGGGGTGCGAGCCGGTAGCGGAAGTTGAGCCGCCACGTGAAGCTCGGCGCGGCGTACTCGAAGCGGATCGCGTTCGTACCCGGCCCGAGCGGCGCGCCAAGGGCGTCGAGCCGATCGCTGGCCGCGAGCACGGAATCCGCGCCCACCGTGGCGACGCGGCGTACGAGCGCGGGATAGGAGGCCAGACCCGCTGACGGGGCCGGGGCGCGGCGGAACAGGCCCCGCGTCCCCCCGAGCCACGCCGTCCCGTCCGGCTCGACCGCGAGGGCGTAGTGGGAACCGAGCCCGAAGAGGTGCTGGAGCGGGGCTCGGTCGATCTCCCAGCTCTCGGGGCGGTTGCGCGCGACGGCGAGGTCTTCGCCACCGAGGTACCACACGTCGCCGCCCGGCCCGGCGGCGAGAAGGAACACGTTGGGGAACGTCCACGCGGCCGCGACGAGGGCCTCGCCCAGGTTCTCGTCGAGCGCGAAGGCGGGCGCGGCTCCCTCGCGGAAACGGTAGAGGCCGGTCTTGGTCCCAAACGCCGGGCGTCCCCCCAGCCCCCACACCTTCACCCAGTTCGTGCCGACGAGCCCGTCGGCCTCGCCGTAGTGCGTGACCTCAGGCGCATCCCCTGCTAGCCTGCCGGGCCGGACTCGAACCGCCTCTCCCGCCCCGGTCCCGAGCCAGACCGTCTCGGCTGCCTCGGCGTACACCGTCAAGATGCCCCCTTTGATGCCTTCCGCGACCGGCACCGCCGCCCACGCGCCCGTGCCCGGCGTGAGCGCGAAGAGGTCGCCGCCCCGCGTCCCTACCCAGAGCCGACCATCGCCGCCCTGCCCGAGCGCGTAAGCACCTCCTACCTCGGCGACCCGCGTCCCCTCCTCGCCGATGTGGTACACGCCCCCGGTGCAGGCCGCGAGCAGCCCCTCGGACGTGCCCAGAAGGTCGAGGCACGCCTCCTCCAGACCGCCGAGTCGCTCGAAATGGGCCGGGCGCACCGGCGATGCGCTTGGGACGAGCCGGTAGAGCCCCATGCTCGTCGCCGCATGGAGCCGCCCCCTGCTGTCGCGGGCAACGTCGAGGACGACGCCCTCCAACCCTACGCGGTTATCGAAAAGGCTCAGAGGGCCGGGCGTGACGCGCGCGATGCCCTGGGCGGTCCCCACCCAGACCCCGCCGTAGCGGTCGGCGAGCACGGAGTAGACGGTGGAGCCCGGCAGACCGGCCACTTCGTCCACGACGGCTTCGACGGCGCCGTCCGGGCCGAGGAGCACCAGCCCGCCGCGGTGCGTGGCGAGGGCGAGCCGCCCATCGGAGAGGCCGCGCGACGCCCAGGGCTCGATGCCCGACCGGCGGAGGTAGTCGTCCGCCGCTGTCGGGAGCGGGACGAACCGGCTGCCGCTCCAGCTCCACAGCCCACGCTCGGTCACGACGACGGCGCGAGGCGGACCCGATAGGACCGCTGCCCGGTCTGTGCCCACGAAAACATGGCCGCCGGGCACGGGGCGGAGCTGCGCGCCGTCGAGGCGGAGCAGGCCGCGCGCGGGGTCGTGGACGTAGAGCACGTCGCCGACGCGCGAGAGCGTCGGGACACCTCCCACGGCCCACGACCGAAACCCCTCGCCGTCGCGCCACCGGAGCACGCGCCCCTCCGTGGCGAAGTAGACCGCATCCCCGAGCACCTTGACCCCTTGAATGGCCCCGAGGGCGTCGGTGCCTGCCGCGGCCCCGGAGAGGTGCTCGGTGAGCGAGGCGTAGGTCATCGCGCCCACCGAGTCCGGCGCGAACACGCCCAGCTCGCCCTGCGAGCCGATCCAGACACGTCCATCTTCCCCGACGTCGAGGGCGCTCATGGTGTAGGAGGGGATGGAACGCATCCGGCTCCACCCCACGCCATCGTAGACGAGGACGCCGCGCGGCGTGCCGGTGTAGAGGAGGCCGTTCGGTCCCTCCACGATGCCCCGGTGCTGCGTGTCCGAAGCGAATTCGCTCTCAAAAACCTCGACGACGGCAAGACCGGCCTCGGCGGATGCGCGTGACTCCCCCGTTCCCTGCGCGATGACGGGGGACGCCACGGCCAGGGCCACGAGCGCCCAGCATCGTACACACCTCCCCGACGGATTCAGACGCATGGTAGGGCCGCCAGGCCTCGCTAGTGTAAGGGACGTTTGTCTTCCGACGAGCCTGCTACACGTTGAACCGGAAGAGGAGGACGTCGCCGTCGGCCACCACGTACTCCTTGCCCTCGCTCCGCATCGCCCCCGCCTCGCGCGCCGCGGCCTCGGTCCCGCAGCGGTCGTAGTCGGCGTATTTGATCGTCTCGGCGCGGATGAAGCCCTTCTCGAAGTCGGTGTGGATGACGCCCGCGGCCTGGGGCGCTTTCGTGCCCCGGCGGATCGTCCACGCGCGCGACTCCTTCGGCCCGGCGGTGAAGTAGGTGATGAGCCCCAGGAGGTCGTAGGCTTCGCGGATGAGCCGGTCCAGCCCGGCTTCGGTCTGCCCGGCTTCTTCGAGAAACTCCGCCCGCTCCGCCTCGTCGAGCTCCGCGAGCTGCGCCTCGAACTCGGCCGAGACGAGCACGACGCCCGCCCCTTCGCGCTCGGCGATCTCGCGCACCTGCTCGGCGTAGGCGTTGCCGTCGGCGAGGTCGTCTTCGGCGACGTTCGCAGCATAGACGACCGGCTTGGCCGTGAGCAGAAACACCTCGCGCAGGAGCGCAGCTTCCTCGTCGGACTTCAGCTCGAGCGTCCGCGCCGGCTCCCCATCGCCGAGCCGGCGGCCGAGCCGCTCGTAGAACGCGACCTCGGCCTGGGCGTCCTTGTTGCCCGTCTTCGCGCCCTTGCGCGCCCGCTCGGTCCGCTTCTCGACCGTGTCGAGGTCTTTCAGCAACAGCTCCGTCTCGATGATCTCGATGTCGCGCGCCGGATCGACCGAGCCCGCGACGTGGACGACGTTCGGGTCCTCGAAGCAGCGGACGACGTGCGTGATGGCGTCCACCTCGCGGATGTGCGCGAGGAACTGGTTGCCGAGCCCCTCGCCCTTCGACGCGCCCGCGACGAGCCCGGCGATGTCGACGAATTCGATCGTCGCCGGCAGGACATTCGCCGACTGCGCGAGATCCGCCAGCCGGTCGAGGCGCGGGTCCGGCACGCCGACGACGCCGACGTTCGGCTCGATGGTGCAGAACGGGTAGTTCGCGGCCTCGGCCCCGGCTTCGCTGAGCGCGTTGAACAGGGTGGACTTGCCGACGTTGGGGAGGCCGACGATGCCGACGCGAAGGGCCATTGCGAGTTACGAGTTACGAGTTGCGAGTGTTGAACTGCGAGTGCGTACCGTGAGCAAAACTCGACCGTCGTCGTCGACCTTCGTCGGTCGTCACTCGTCGCTCACCGGAGTCTACGGCACGGCGCGGGGTTGTGTCCCGGCCGCCGCTATCTTCAACCATTCCTCAGACACTCGCCCCGGACCGCCGGGGCCGCCCATGCCGCTCCGCCCCCTCGCGACCGCCCTCCTGTTCCTCGCGCTGCTCCCCGCCGGATCACCCGCCGCCGCGCAGTTCGCCACGCCGACGCTCCCGACCCTCCAGCTCGGCGTCGGGCTGACGCCGGGGACGGGGCTCCAGGCCGGGTTCGTCTCGCCCGGCTTCACGATCCTCACGCGCGAGGTCGTGCTCTACGCCGACTACGAGCCGCGCTTTCTGGACGTGGACGCGGGCCGCCTGCTCGTCGGGCTCGGGGTGGGCGGAAGCGTCCGCGTCCTCCGCGCGCTCACCGTCGCCGCCGACTTCGACAGTGGCCCGTACGATCTCGACGTGGGCTTCCGCTTCGGCCCGAGCTTTTTCTTCTCGTTCTTCGAGGAGACGGCCGCCAGCAAGGCCCGCTCGTTCCGCCTCTTCGGCGACCCGTTCGTGCGCGGCTCGCTCCGGTTCAGCCGCCGGGTCGTCTACGTCGAGCTCGGGACGCAGCCGTCGCACGTCCGCGGCGGGCTCCTCTTCGTGCTGCGGTGAGCCGTGAGCCGAAATCTATCGGCTCAGTGCTCAAAGCTCATCACTCAAAGCCCATCACTCAATCCGCGTAGGGAACCGAGATGTACTCGCGCTGCGGTAGGCGGACGGCCGTGAG
>JBBSMV010000210.1:0-5337 GCA_038232975.1 Rhodothermales bacterium | reverse complement strand
GTGAGCCAGGCGCCGCCCATCACGCCGCCCGCCCCGAGCACCAATCCGACCTTCATGCGGCCATTCTGGCGGATCGGGCCTCCGCTCGCCGGGCGAGGCCTATGCCTGCTCGAGCCGGACGACTCCATCTCCCCCTCGAAGCCCTGGCCACCCGTCGGACACCAGACCCTTGAGCCGGCGGCGGCTCGTACCGTGCGCGAGCTCACTTTCTGCCCGGGCTCGGCGGCCGAGGTGAGACGGCTCGCGAGCTCCGCGGTGCTCAGGATACCGCCCTGAGCAGGACTTCCGATGGGCGATCCAGGACTCGAACCTGGGACCTCTTCCTTATCAGTTCGGGTCGCGGTTTGCGGCCCTTTGCGGCGATTCCAGGATTCCGCGCTCCAAGCCGCTTTCGGCGGTGAGCGCGGGCTCTTCCTTCGAGCCTGTTTCCGGACCTTGTGTTGCCCATCCGTTGCCCACGCCTTCAGGCCCTCGACGAGCCGGAGCGCTCGCGCCGGGAGGGCTCTTCGCCGTCGCTCCTGTCCAAAGCGGGCACGCGTCCCGGCCCGCGCTCCTGGTTGTAGACGAATAGGCCCACTAGAACAGCGAGCGGGATGAGCACGGCCGCGAAGCCAACAAGGCCCTTACCTGAGCCGATGAGGATGAGCCCGCCGACTACCACGGTCATCGCTATCAGCCAGCCGCCGATCTGGCCGGCTCTCCTCGCCCATACGTCGTTATCGACCATCTTCTCCTCGAGCCGATGGCGATGGTTCTCCTCGCTCTCAGCCATCGCGAGTATCCGGTTTCCGGCTCCGGGTTCCACACTCTCGAAGGCAGCGAGGGCGCTTGGAGGTGGAAGCGGTCCCGTCCATGACTCTTCCACACGGACGTGGGGCGCGTGCGGGTCGATGCCGGACCCCGGGGCTGTTGGTCTCGATGGGGAGGCGGAGGTTCCGGGGTTCGAGGACTCGGCTCTTCGGCCGCCCGCTCTCTCCAGGGACCCTGAACCTTCGCTGCCGTCGCCAGGCGGTCCCTCGGAGGAAGGGTCCCTCTCAGACAGAGCTTGCCCCTAGCGGTTGGCGAACGCCCGCGCTCGCCGCGACCGCGGCTCACCTCGGGGCGTGCGGAGTGACGGTCGCTGGTGCTCCCAGGTCATCGTCCCGAGAGCATGATCAAAGTCGCGCCCGAGCTGCTGGAAGTCGCTGCCGAGGGCCCAGGCATTGGCCTCGCTCGTAGGGGAGCTTTGCCACCGATAGAGACGCGCGCCGGTCCACAGACGGCTCTTCCCGAAGAGGTCTAGGGTGCCCCCGAGGCCCGTTAGAAAGGCATCCGTCGTTGACGGCAAGTGGCGCATATAGCGTGACTCAGACCGGCGGTCGGGCCAAGCGGTGTGGGGGTGCGTGAGCGGCATAGGGGTCTTATCGTACCTTTGCGGCGGACTGGTCATGTCCCTGCAAGCGTTCGACCTCGAGCAGGCTATACCCCGCTTCAGGCGCCCGCTCACCTACGGCGACCTGCACCGCCTCGTCGAGGAAGTCGGCGTCGCCCAGGCCCGCGTCCATCAGGTGGACGTAGGTGCGGAGCGTGAAGGACGGGTCCGAGTGTCCGAGCCACTCCGAGACCTGCCTGATGTTCTTCCCGCTCTCGAAGAGCACGGAGGCGCAGGTGTGGCGGAAGGTGTGGAACCCCGCCCAGGGGACGCCGGCCCTCTCGGTGACGCCGTCGAGCACCCGGCGGATGTTGCGGTCGGAGTAGCGCGTGCCGTTGCGGGTCGCGAACATCGGGCCCTCTCCCCGCGCCGGCCGGGCCGCCCATAGCTTCCGAGACATGTCCTGCGAGAGGGGTAGGTCCCGCCGCCCTGCTCGCGTCTTGAGCTGCTTGAGCGTGCCGCGGTAGAACTGCCGCCGTACCCGGAGCCTCGGGCGCTTGCCGAGCTCGACGTCCGACCACTCGAGCCCGAGCGCCTCCGAGATCCGCAGGCCGGTATGTGCGAGCAGCTCGAGGAAGAGCCGCCACTCGTCGGGTGTCTCCGCGAGCACGGCCGCAAGCTGCACTCGGGTCATGGCCTTCGCCTCGACCTCTTCCTCGGCATCGTCGCGGCGGCGGTTGACGCGCACGCCAGCCGTCGGATTCGCCCGCAGCGCGCCATCCTCGACCGCGGTGGCGAACATCGCCTTGAGCGGGACGAGGTTCTTCAGGACGCTCGCCGAGGAGAGGCCCTTACCCTCGAGCTCGCGGACCAGGCGGCGCACGTCCGGGGGCTCTACGTCGGCGAGTCGCCATCCGCGGAAGAACGGGATGGCGTGGTGCTCGAGCGCTCGCTTGTAGTCCTCCCGGCTCGTGTTCGAGAAGCCCCTGCTCGTCCGCCCCTGGTAGCCGTCGAGCCACTGGCGCGCGTAGTCCTCGAAAGGCTGCCGAGTCACGGGCGTGCGGTCGCCGGCCTGTCGCTGCCCCTTCGCCTCGCGCGCCTCGGCTTTCGTGCGGTGGAAGGACTTGTGCTGGCGGCCCTTGTGCTGCCAGACCACGACGTAGCGCGAGCCGCGCTTGTAGATGCCGGGGTTGTTCTTGACCCTCTCCATGCGGGCCGCCATCAGGCGAGGTCCAACGGCACGCCGATGGGTGAGTCTTCGCCGGCAAGCGCCCGCTCGACGACATACCGGATCTGGTCGTCGCTCAGCCGCCTCCTCGCCGCGTCCGCCACAAGATGGAGCGTGAGCGCCGACTGTTCCTGGATGCCCTCGTCGTGGCCCTGCATCAAGCTCTTACAGAGGAGACAGAACGCCGACCGCACGTCGTCGTCCTTCACCTCCGCGAGCGGGAGCGCACCCGGCGCCGGCTCGCCGCACGAGGCGCACCTAGGGGTCTCGTTGATCGAGGGCGTCATCAGCGGTCCCCTCCCGTTGGGTCCGGGGCCGGCCCCGACAGCGGCCCCAAGATCCGACCCGAGTAGTTCTGGAGCTCCAGGAACGCCGTTCGGATCCGAGACTCGACCGGGAGCGCGGGCACCCACGCAGACACGGTCCGCGAAAGGTCCTGGAGGGCGGCTCGCTCGCTCGCATCGTCGCCGGGATGGCGATCGACGCGCCCCCCCTGACTGATCGCCGCACCTTCGGCCTCGTGCGATGACTCGGCGGCGTGGCCCCCTCCGTCAACAAGGGCTAGGTGCCCTCGCTGAAGGCCGCCCCCGCGGGTAGGCCAGTTACTCTGCTCGTGCATTCAGGACTCGCTTCCTGTTGCCGGCCCCGGGGCGTTCCACCGCCGCCGGGGCATTTTCTGTTGTGCCGCCCATCCTACCGCCTGCGACCACACAAAGCAACACCCCGCCGGGCGTGTACCGCTGGGCCTCAGGCGCCACTTGCACGCTTTCTTCGGCGCCTGTCGTAAGCGGCGAAGTTCGGGTAGGCCGAGTCGGATTCACCGCGCAGAAGGCGCGAGAGCCGGTGGTGCTCGCGGCGGCACGCCGGCCCGCAGAAGCGGGCGTGGCGCCGGCGGCTGGCGAGCGACCCCCCGCAGAGGCCGCACGCGCGGCCGGACTGCTCGACGTCGCCCGTCTTCGCTCCGATCGACACAGGCGACATCGTCGCCCGAGGTGCGGATGGAGCGCCCGCTCTATTCGTCCCCGTCGGCCTCGCTGAACTGGCCCCAGCCAATCGCGCCCGCCAGGGTGCGGGCGAAGCGCTCGAGAGGATGGAGCTCCGTGTCCTCTGAAAGAGAGGATACGCGCCCACGGGCACCGAGCGAGTCGCTGCTCATTGGCCTTCGGGAGGTGGAGGCGGCGCGCTCCTGTGCGCGAGGTCCAAGGGACTTGTCAGGGCGATGGCGTTGCCCTCGGGGTCGGCGACGACGGCAAAGCGCGCTCCCCAGAAGGCATCGTACGGCGCTTGTTGTGGAGTGGCGCCTGCGGCGGTGAGCTCGCCGTAGAGTCGGTCGACTTCGGGTCGGTCGGGGACCTCGAAGCCCAGCACTACGCCGCTGTTTGCGGCCCACCCTTCGTTCCACCAAGAGGTGAATGCGACGCTGTCGAGCTCGACGTCGGGGGCGTCATCGCCAGAGGCGCTGCGGTGGTGGGCAGCCCAGTCAGGGTGCCCGACGGCCATAGACAGCCCGAGCCGTTCGTAGAAGGCGGCCATTGCGTCCATGTCGCGCACAGCGATGTTCACCTGCGTCAGCTTCGGAGCCATCAGTCAAGGCTACCCACGAGCCACGAGAGGATGTGATTACGACGCGCGCCCTTCGCGAGCACCGTCCTGCTCCTTGATCAGCCGTCGAGGGGCGCGCAGACGCCACGAGGGGCCGCCGGCGGCAGACGCGTGCGGTGTTGAGGGCCTTGCGCTGGCTCGCCAACATCGCAGCGCGTCGGCTCGGGCCAAGACGTCGACCGTCCTCACCGCGCACTCTCCAGCGTTACGAGCGCCCGCCGAGGCCGCGCTGCTCGAACCGGGTCCGGGCGCGCCTGTCGAGCTCGCCGTCGATCGCGGCCACACGTAGCTTGGACTCCTCCCCCTGGGCACGACGGACGTGGTACTCGCTCCGTCCCTCGAGCCCCGCGAGATGGTCGGCGCGTGCCTTCTCGGCCCGCTCAGGGACCAGGTCCTCGCCCTCCTCGGCTGCGACCTCCCACTCGGCGCGATCGAGGGCGACGTTCCCGGCCGCGGCGCGGCGGCGGTCGCGCTCCCAGTCCTCGTCGGACCACGGGCGCGGAGGCGCGCTCAGCGGGCGCGTGTCGAGCCACGGGGCGTCGGTCGGCTCGGGGCCCTTCTTCGCCTCGGCGAGCTCCTTCGTGAGCCGGACGAGCTGAACGGCCTCCAGGTAGCCGATCGCGTGCTGAAGCATCAGCGCCGCGGCGAGCTGCTCCTCCGCCGCGTCCTCCGTGTCACTCGAGGTGCTAGCGGGGTCGACGACGACGCGGGGCGGGGTGAACTCGCGGTCTCCGGTGATGGTGACGAACGCGGTGAACCAGTCGACCTTCTCGTCCTGGGCGCGCTTCTCGACGCGCTCGTATCGCGCACCCCCCTCCTTGTCGAGCGCTGCCGGCGTCTCAGGCGCCGGCACGGTCGGACCCTTCGGCGCAGGCTCCTGGCGCGGCGCGAGCGGGTTCTCTCTGATCCTCGTCATCGTCTGAGCGAAATCGGCGATCGCCTCGAGACCCTCCTCGGTCCCGTGCAGGTGAGGATTCATCGACCAGTGCGAGGCGAAGACCTCGCGGTGCGACTCGTCGATGCCGTGCAGGGCAGCGGCGGCGCCGAAGTCGGCCTCGAACGCGGCGACCGTCTCGTCGTCGAAGATCATGGTTGCCATCAGGCTTGCCTCCAGGTCTGCGCGAGGAACTCGCGCGCTCGGTCGGGGTTGTCGTAG
>JBBSMV010000209.1:0-5511 GCA_038232975.1 Rhodothermales bacterium | reverse complement strand
CCCCGCCGCCCCGGCGACTTCGCCCTCAAGACGACGGCCCCCCAGCCCGCCCTCGCGCCCGCTGGTGGCGACGGCGAGGGCGACCCATCGGGGTTCTTCGAGCTGCCCGTCGTCGAGCGGCCCGTGGCGGCCAACCGGCCGGGGCAGCGGCCGGAGTGGCTCCGCGTGAAGCTCCCCTACGGCGAGACGTTCCGCCGCGTCTCCGAGATCATCGAGACCCACGACCTCCACACCGTCTGCCAGAGCGCCCGCTGCCCGAACATGGGCGAGTGCTGGACCGCCGGCACGGCGACGTTCATGATCCTCGGCGACGTCTGCACCCGGAGCTGCAGCTTCTGCGCCGTCAAGACCGGCCGCCCGACGGCCGACCTCGACTACGACGAGCCTAGACGGGTCGCCGAGGCCGCCCGCCTCATGGGCATCCGGCACGTCGTCGTCACCAGCGTCAACCGCGACGAGCGCCACGACGGTGGCGCGCCGATCTTCGCCGAGACCATCCGGCTGCTGCGCGAGCAGGTCCCCGGCTGCACCGTCGAGGTCCTCGTCCCGGACTTCCGCGGCATCATGGAGGGCGGGGCCGACCTCGTCTTCGACGCCCGCCCGGACCTCTTCAACCACAACGTCGAGACCGTCCCGCGCCTCTACCGCCGCGTCCGCCCCCAGGCCGACTACCGGCGCTCGCTCGACGTGCTCGCGCGCGCCAAGGAGCGCGGCCTCCGCACCAAGAGCGGCATCATGGTCGGCCTCGGCGAGACCGAGGACGAGGTGCTCGGCCTGATGCGCGACTTCGTGGGCATCGGCCTCGACGTGATGACGATCGGGCAGTACCTCCAGCCGACGCGGATGCACCTGCCGGTCGAGGCGTTCGTCCACCCGGACACGTTCCGGTGGTACAAGGCGCAGGGCGAGGCGCTCGGGCTCGGCCACGTCGAGAGCGGCCCACTCGTGCGCTCGTCCTACCACGCCGAGCGGCACGTCTAATGGTCGAGCGTCCGGGGTCGGGAGTCGGGAGTCTGTTGCTACTGTTGGCGGTGTTGTGGCTGCCGGGGTGCGCCGGCCTCTTCGCCTCCGAGACTACGATCGAGGCGGCCCACTCGGTCTTCGTGACGCGGCCGGGGTGCCCGTACTTCACGGCGCAGACGACGGGCGAGGGCTACGCCGTCCTCCGTCCGCAGGGCACCTACACGCCCCACCAGGGCGACCTGCTCGTCGGGAACCTCCGGCGCGGCGGCCTCGCGCTCGGCGTCGTCCCCTTCGGCACCAACGACCTCGGCGAGAGCGAGCGATTCGAGGTCGTGCAGCACGGCCTCACCCTGGCCGAGGCGCAGGAGGTCTACTACGGCCTCTGCCCGCTTCCCGCCCTCGGCACGCTGCCGGAGGCCACCAGCCTTTAGCAAGTCTTCGCGGTCCCGAACCCCGCCGGCCGTCATATTCAGCAGACCCCCGACCCCAGACTCCCGACCCGCAGCCATGGAACGCACCCTCGCCATCGTTAAGCCCGACGCCGTCCGGAACGGCCACGCCGGCAAAATCCTCGACCGCATCCTCCAGGAGGGCTTCGCCGTCCGCGCGATGAAGCTCGTCAAGCTCTCGAAGGCCGAGGCCGAGGGCTTCTACGCCGTCCACCGCGAGCGCCCGTTCTTCGGCGAACTGACCGCCTTCATGTCGAGCGGCCCCTGCCTCCCGCTCGTCCTCGAGCGCGACGACGCCGTGGCGCGGTGGCGCGAGGTGATCGGCGCGACGAACCCGGCCGATGCTGCCGAGGGCACCCTCCGCAAGCAGTTCGCCACCTCCCTCGGCGAGAACGCCGTCCACGGCTCGGACTCCGCCGAGAACGGGAGAATCGAGAGCGCCTACTTCTTCCCCGAGCACGTCGTCGTCGCCAACTCGTAGGGACAAATGCCCCTTACGTATTTGCTTCGGACCTATGCCTCGATGGGCTGTCCGAAGGCGTTGAGCAGGTGGCGGCAGGCTTCTTCGAGGACCGGCATTTTCTTCGCATAGCAGAAGCGCAGGAAATAGCGCCCGTCGGCGGGGTCGGCGAAGAACGAGTTGCCGGGGACGGCGGCGACGCCCGCCTCGCGGATGAGCGTCTCGCACGCGGCGCGGTCGTCGGTGAAACCCGCCCGTTGCTCGGCCAGCGCCTCGAAGCTCGCCAGGACGTAGTACGCCCCCTCGGGCCAGGCGAAGGTGAAGCCGCACCGCTCGAGCGTCTCGCACATCAGCCTCCGCTTCTCGGCATAGGCCGCCTGCATCTCGGCGAAGTACGCCGCGCGGTCCATCGCGAACGCCTCGGCGACGCCGTGCTGGAGCGGCGACGGCGCGCAGATGAAGACCAGGTCGTTGATGAGGCCCATCCGGCTCGTGACATGCTCCGGCCCGACGGCGTAGCCGAGCCGCCACCCGGTCATGTTGTAGGTCTTCGAGAAGCCGGAGAGCGTGAGCGTCCGCTCGTAGGCTCCGGGCAGCGCGCCGAGCGAGACGTGGGTGCGCCCGTCGTAGGTCATGTACTCGTAGATCTCGTCGGTGATGGCCCAGAGGTCGCGCCGCTCCAGAATCCCGAGCATCCGCTCCAGCTCGGCGCGGCTCCAGACCTTGCCGCAGGGGTTCGACGGGGTGCAGACGAGCACGGCCTTCGTCCGCTCGGTGATGGCGGCCTCGACCTCGGCGAAGTCTATGCGCCAGTCCGGGGCGTGGAGCTTGACGACGACGCGCCGGACGCCGAAGAGGTCGAGCAGGCCGGTGTGGTAGCCGTAGAACGGCTCGAAGACGACGCACTCGTCGCCCGGCTCGAAGAGCGTCAGGCCTGCCGCCACGAACGCGCCCGTCGAGCCGACCGACACCACCACCTCGTCGTCGCTCCCGACAGGCAGGCCGTTGAAGCGCCGCGCCTTCTCGGCGATCCCGGCGCGCAGGGTCGAGATCCCGGCATACGAGGTGTAGATAGACTGGTCGCCGTCAATGGCGGCCTTCGCGCCGGCCTTGATGGGGTCGGGCGTCGGGAGGTCGCAGATGCCCTGGCCGAGGTTGATGCCGCCTGCGGCGTTGACGGCGAAGGTGACGGCGCGGATGTCGCTCTGGCGAAGGGCGTCGGTGCGGGCGGCGAGGGGCTTCATCGAATGACGAGGGGCGAGTGTCGAGGGTCGAGTGCAATATAGACGGTGAGACGGTGGACGGCGGGCCATTCCTCGGGCGAGGCATGCCTCGCCCCTACGGGGGTGCGCCACGGATGGTACCTTTGCCAGCTTATTCTGCCTTCTGCCTTCTGCCTTCTGCCTTCTGCCTTCTGCCTTCTGCCTTCTGCCCGATGCGCAGTGTCCTTCTCCTCCCTCTTCTGCTCACCGCTTGTGCAACGGCCCAACCGGCGACGCCGCCTGCGGTGACGACCGGTGCGCAGCGGCTCGTGGACTCTGGCTTCGCCGCGCTCGATGGGATGCGAGTCGGCCTCGTGACGAACCACACGGCGACCGTAGACACGGCCGACGGAGGGCCGGGGCACCTCATCGACCGGCTCTACGCGGCCCCGAACGTGACGCTCGCTGCGCTCTTCGGGCCTGAGCACGGGCTGCGGGGGACCGCCGAGGCGGGCGCTGCCGTGGCAAGCGGCAGCGACGCGGCGACGGGGGTGCCGGTCTACAGCCTCTACGGCGCCTCGGAGAAGCCGCCACCCGAAGCCCTCGCGGGCCTCGACGCTCTCGTGTTCGACGTGCAGGACGTCGGCGCGCGGTTCTACACCTATACCTCGACGATGGGGCGGGCGATGCAGGCCGCCGCCGAGGCCGGCGTCCCCTTCGTCGTCCTCGACCGGCCGAACCCGCTCGGCGGCGACGCGGACGGGTTCGTGCGCGAGCCGGAGCTTGTCTCGTTCGTCGGCCTTTACCCGGTCCCGGTCCAGCATGGCCTGACGGTCGGCGAGTTGGCCCGGATGATCGCGGGCGAGGGCTGGCTCCCCGGCCTCGACGCGCTCGATCTCCGCATCGTCGAGATGACCGGCTGGCACCGGGCGATGCGCTGGCCCGAGACCGGGCTGCCGTTCGTCCCGACGAGTCCCAACCTCCCGGACTTCGAGACGGCGCTGGTCTACCCCGGTGTCGCCCTCTTCGAGGGGACGACGGCTAGCGAGGGGCGCGGCACCGACGCGCCGTTCCTCCTCGTCGGCGCGCCGGGCCTCGACGCCGAGGCCCTCGCCGATACCCTGAACGCGCGCGGGCTGCCGGGCGTCCGCTTCGAGCCGGCGCGCTTCACGCCGCGCTCGGTCCCCGGCCGGGCGGCCCACCCGAAGCACGAGGGCCGGGATATCGCCGGGGTCCGGCTCGTCGTCACCGGCGCTCACGCCGTCTGCCCCGTCGCGCTCGGCGTCCACCTCCTGCACGCGGCCTACCGCCAGCGGCCGGCCGGCTTCTTCAAGAGCGAGTGGCTCGCGAAGCTCGCCGGCACCGAGCGTCTCGGGCGGATGCTCGAAGCGGGCGAACGGCCCGAGGCTATCGTTGCCGCGTGGCAGGACGAGGTCGCCGCCTTCGAGCGGATGCGCCGGGCCTACCTGCTCTATGACTGAGCCTCCTCTATGCCTGGGCCTCAGTCCGGTCGGAAGCTCTGGGCCATCTCCTCGAAGACCGGCAGGAACGCCTCGAAGCGGCGCGCCGGGGCCGTGCCGGTGAGCGTGAAGCAGCGGCCCGGCGTGAGGACCAGGTAGGCCAGCACGCGGAGCCGCTTCCGGTTCCAGACGTGCTCGTAGACCAGCCGCCGCGCCGGGAGCCTGCCGACCGTCGTCTCCTCCTCCTCGATCACCTCGAACCCGGCCAGCCCCTCGCTCATCACGGCGAAGCCGCGGCGGTAGACCTCCGTCAGCCCCTCCCCTCGCGGCACGCCTTCGACCGAGACGTTCAGGTTCTCCCGGAACCCGTCCTTTGCGCCCGAGGGCGGCGCAAAGGCCAGCAGGTGGGCACCGCCGACGTCGTGCTCTGTCGTCCAGTCTGCCGGGACCGAGAGGCTGAAGCCGAGCCGGTAGTAGTAGGCGTCGCGGCGGCCCTGCGCGTGGGCGGCGCTGGCGACGACGCACCCCGCCAGGACGGCGAGCGTGCTCAGGCGCTTGAAATACCCTGTCGAGAGCGGCACAGGCGTGCTCCGTCGGAGTGTGCGGAAGCGGGCAGAGCGCGGCGTGCCGAGCGGGCGGTGGTCGAGGCGGGACGCCGCGTAAAGCGTCGGTAACATACGCTACTGACTCGTTGGCTGACCCGCAGCCCGCAATCAGGCCGTCGGTGGAGCGAGGAGATTCGGCTCGGCCTCTTTTCTATTCTTCGCCGGTCCCCTGCGCCCGACGCGTATGCGCAAAGAATTATGCTCCTCAGTCTCTGGCTCGATCTATGCACGCTAGGGCGTGTTCGGAAACTCCCTTTGGTGTCATCCTGAACTCGTTGCAGACCGCGCAGCAGCGGCGAAGCCCATCTCAGAACGGCACCTCAGGCCCCGTGCGATCCCGGATCGGGGTCCGGGATGACAGCCTCTTCGAGT
>JBBSMV010000208.1:0-5538 GCA_038232975.1 Rhodothermales bacterium | reverse complement strand
GTCATTCCCGACCCCGATCGGGAATCCAGAGCGCCCAGCACGCCTTCTGGATTCCCGCCTTCGCGGGAATGACTACCATCTTTGCATCTGAGACGATGAGAACTTAGCAGCCCTGCTCCCCCTACGGGACTCGTCCCTCCGGGGACTCCCCCTGTCCAGGGGGAGGGTTTGTTTCGCTCGTTACCAAAAAGTCTCTTAAGTCCCTACATGGCCGACCGCTCCGCGACTCGTCGCTTCCTCGTCACCTCCGCGCTGCCCTACGCCAACGGGCCGCTCCACCTCGGCCACCTCGCCGGGGCCTACCTCCCGGCCGACCTCTTCTGCCGCTACCAGCGCCTGCGCGGGCGCGACCTCGTCTACGTCTGCGGCTCCGACGAGCACGGCGTCCCGATCATGCTCCGCGCCCGCGAGGAGGGCGTTACCCCGCAGGCCGTCGTGGACCGCTACCACGCGCAGATCGAGGAGAGCTTCCGGCGCTTCGGGATGAGCTTCGACATCTACAGCCGCACGACCTCCGAGACCCACCGTGCGACCAGCCAGGCCTTCTTCCGCGCGCTCCTCGACGCGGGCGTCTTCACCGAGCGCACCGAGCAGCAGCTCTACGATGCGGAGGCCGGCCTCTTCCTCGCCGACCGCTTCGTGCGCGGCATCTGCCCCGTCTGCGGCTACGACGACGCCTACGGCGACCAGTGCGAGCACTGCGGCTCGTCGCTCTCGCCGAAGGAGCTGATCGAGCCGCGGAGCGCGCTCACCGACGCCGTGCCCGAGCTGCGCGCGACGACCCACTGGTACCTCCCGCTCGGCGACCTCCAGCCCCGGGTCGAAGCCTACGTCGCCGGCCACCCCGAGTGGAAGGCCAACGTGCGCGGGCAGGTCGGGAGCTGGTTCGCCACCGGCCTCGCCGACCGGGCGATGACGCGCGACCTGCCGTGGGGCGTGCCGGTGCCCATCGAAGGGGCCGAGGGCAAGGTGCTCTACGTCTGGTTCGACGCGCCCATCGGCTACATCTCGGCGACGAAGGAGTGGGCCGCGCGCCAGGGCGATGGGGAGGCGTGGCGGCGCTACTGGCAGGACGCCGGCACCGACCTCGTCCACTTCATCGGCAAGGACAACATCGTCTTCCACGCCCTCATCTTCCCGGCCCTCCTGATGGCCCACAACGAGGCAACCGGCGAGGGCAGCCCGCGCTTCGTGCTCCCGGCCAACGTGCCGGCCAACGAGTTCCTCAACCTCGAAGGCCAGAAGCTCTCGACGAGCCGGGGCTGGGCCGTCTGGCTCCACGACACGCTCGACGACCTCGAGGGCTTCGCCGGCGGGCCGGACCTGCTCCGCTACGCCCTCGCCGCGACGCTCCCCGAGACGAAGGACGCCGACTTCGCGTGGGCCGACTTCCAGAACCGCGTCAACGGCGAGCTCGTCGCCGTGCTCGGCAACTTCGTCAACCGGACCCTCACCTTCGCCGCGCGCTTCGCCGCCGGCCGGGTCCCGCCGCTGGAGCACCCGAGCGAGGCCGACCGCGCCGTGCTCGACGCCCTCGCCGGCTATCCCGACCGCATCGGCGCGGCCTACGACGGCTTCCGCATCCGCGAGGCCGTCCAGGAGACCCTCGACCTGGCCCGGCTCGGCAACAAGTACTTCAACGACACCGAACCCTGGCACACGCGCGAGTCCGACCCGCAGGCGATGCGGAACACGGTCCACGTCTGCCTCCAGCTCTGCGCGTCGCTTTCCCTCTTGATGGACCCCATCGTCCCGTTCTCGGCGGAGCGGCTGCGGCGGATGCTCCGGCTCGAGAACGTCCGCCCGAGCGTGCCCGGCACTCTGTCCGACAGCGTGCCTGGCACGGTCGGCTGGGAGGCCGCCGGCCTCGCGCTGCTCACCGAGGGCCACGCGCTCGGCGAGCCGGAGCTTCTGTTCGAGAAGATCGAAGACGCCTTCGTCGAGGCGCAGCGGGCGAAGCTCGCGGCCCGCGCCGCCGAGGCCACGCACGAAGGGCTACCCTACGAGCCGGCGAAGGACGAGGTTCAGTACGACGACTTCGCCCGGCTCGACTTCCGCGTCGGCCTCATCACGGTGGCCGAGGCGCACCCGAACGCCGACAAGCTGCTCCGCCTGGAGGTGGACCTGGGCTACGAGACCCGGCAGGTGCTCGCGGGCGTCGCCGAGCAGATGGCCCCGGAGGACCTGCTCGGCAAGCACGTCGTCGTCGTGGCGAACCTCGCGCCGCGGACGATGCGGGGGCTGGAGAGCCAGGGGATGCTGCTCATGGCCGAGGACCGCGAGGGGCGGCTCACGCCCGTCCTCGCCCCGGACAGCGAGCCGGGAGCCGTCGTCCGATAGAAACAAAAAGGGCGGCAGGCCCCACCACCAAGGCTGCCGCCCTCGTAGCACCCCAATGGTTGTGGTGGGTGCTACAGCGTATTCGGGAAGAGAGGAAAGAACAAGAGGCTACCCAAAGACGAGGCCGGAGGCTGTACCTCGCTCTACCTCTACATACGAGAAAGCGGAGCGAATCGGGTCACGGCCGAGCAAAAAACTGTCGCCGCGTGGCTGACATTGAACACAGTTGCTACGGCGCACGTCATACGGAGCAACTGAATTTGGTATAACACTGAGACGGGAAAAGCGCGCGGCGGCGAGGGGCTGTCCGGTAGTTTCTCTACTCTCTGACTCCTCGTGCTCGTGACCCCCGCTCAGCGCCTCCGCCACAAAGCCGCCGGCCTCGTCGTCGCCCGCCTCGGCTCGAACATGCAGCCGCCGCGCCGCGCCGAAGAGGACGCCGCCGACGTCGAGGCGCTCCTCGGCCGCTACCCGCTCGGCGGGGTGATTCTCTTCAACGGGGCGTGGCCCGAGACGCGCGCGACGCTCACCGCCTTGCAGCGCGCCGCGCGCCGGGGTGCGCGCCCGCTCCTCGTGATGACCGACATGGAGCGCGGCCTCGGGCAGCAGGTCGCCGGGGCGACGACGTTCCCGCACGCCCGCGCCTTCGCCGCCCTCGGCGAGGCCGAGGCGATGACCGAGCGGTTCGCCCGCGCCTCGGCGCGCGAGGCCCTCGCCTGCGGCGTCCACGTCACCTTCGCCCCCGTTGCCGACGTGGACCGCAACCCGGCCAACCCGGTGATCTCGATCCGCGCCTTCAGCGACGAGCCGGAGCGCGCAGCCTCTCTTGCGGCGGCCTACGTCCGGGGCTGCCGCGCCGAGGGCCTCCTCTCGACGGCCAAGCACTTCCCCGGCCACGGCAACACCGCCGAGGACTCCCACGCCGTCCTCCCGAGTGTCGCCGACCCGCGCGCCACGTTAGAAGAAATCGACCTCGTCCCGTTCCGCGCTGCCCTCGACGCCGGCTGCGAGCTGGTGATGACGGCGCACGTCGCCTACCCCGCCCTCGACCCGAGCGGCCGGCCGGCGACGCTCTCGGCCCCGATCCTCCAGGGCCTCCTGCGCGACGAAATGGGGTTCGACGGGGTCGTGATCTCGGACAGCCTCCACATGGGCGGCATCCAGGCCGAGGGCCGCACCGAGGCCGACCTCGCCGTCGAGCAGCTCCGCGCAGGCGTTGACCTGCTCCTCGACGCGCGCGACCCGGAGGCGATGATCGAGGGCGTCGCGGCGGCGGTCGAGGCGGGCCGCCTCGGCGAGGACCGGCTGGACGAGGCCCTCGCCCGCGCCGACCGGCTCCGCGACCGGCTGACGGACCGCTTCGGCCCCGACGTCTTCACCGAGCCGGACGCGGCCGTGGACCCGGACGAGGTGGGCGCGGAGGAGCACCGCCGGCTGGCGGCGCACATTGCCCGGCAGGCCGTCACCTCCGAGGGCGAGGCGGTGCGGTGGGACACGGGGGAGGGGCTGTTGGCGGTCCTCGTCAAGCCCCACGCCTCGCACCTCGAAGGGCCGGAGCAGCCGCTCGGCGCGGCGCTACGGGAGGCGCTCCCCGGCGTGGTCTACCGCGAGGTCGGGCCGGAGACGGACGCCGCCGCGCTCCGGGCACTGGGCGACGAGGCACGGTCGGCGCGGCGAGTGCTCCTCGCGCTCGTCGCCAAGCCGGCGGCGTGGCACGCCTTCGGACTGCGGCCGGAGCAGCAGGCATTCGCCGAAGCCGTCGTCCGGTCGCGGCCGACGGTCGTGGCGGCGCTCGGCAGCCCGCGCGTGCTGGACGCCTTCCCCGGCGCGGCGACGCGGCTCTGCACGTTCAGCGACGCGCCCGTGACGCAGCGCGCGCTGGCGGAGGCGCTCGCGGGGATGCCCGCCGCGTGAACTGATTTTGATAGCTTAACGCTGCTGGCGGAGCAAACCCCGCCGGGTGCGCGTACCACCGCCTACGCTGCCTCTTTCGTCTGACGGTCCCTCCGCTTCGCGCCATGAACATCTTCAGCTTCTTTACCGGCAACCGCCCGCCCCTCATCACCGACGCGATGGGAGCCGTGGACACGATGCTCCGCGTCTCGGGCGAGATGCTTGAGGCCGCGCTCGCGTGCTTGCTCGACAACGAGGCGCTCGAGATGGACCTCTCCGAGCGCGACTGCGAGGTCAACGAGAGCGAGCAGGAGGTCCGCCGCCTCGTCATCGAGCACCTCGCCATCGACCCCGAGCGCGAGCGGATGCTCTCGCTGATCCTCGTCTCGGCCGTGCAGGAGGCCGAGCGGATCGGCGACCTCGCCAAGTCGCTCGCCGCCGCCTCGACGCTGGCCGACGCGCCGCGCCTCAGCCCCCACGCCGAGCCGCTGCGCTGCCTCCGCGACCGCCTCCTCCGCCTCCTCGCCGACACGCGCAAAGGCTTCGTCGAGGGCGACGCCCGCGCCGCCGGTCGCGTTATGGAAGAGCACCGCGAGATCAAACAGGTCGTCGCCGATTACCTCGAGACCCTCGCCCACGCCGACGACGTGACGCCGAACGAGGCCGTCGTCTTCGCCATCTCGGTGCGCATGATGGTCCGCGTCTCGTCGCACCTCTCGAACATCGTCTCCTCCACGCTCGTCCCGTTCCACCAAATCCGCCGGCCGGCGTGCTGATTTCTGATTTCTGATTTTGGAGTTCGGATTGCACACGGCACCCAATCCAAAATCCCCAATCCAAACTCCAAAATGTCTAGGACCTACTCCGACATGGTCGCGCTCGGGACGCCGGCTCCCGCCTTTGATCTGCCCATCGCCAATCCGGAGGGGGACGGGCGCGGCGGCGCGACCCGGAGGCTCGCCGACTACGCCGGGGCGGAGGCGCTCGTGGTGGCCTTTATCTGCAACCACTGCCCCTACGTCCGCGCCATCGAGGACCGGCTGATCGCGCTCGCGCAGGACTACGCGCCGCGCGGCGTGCAGGTCGTCGGCATCTGCTCGAACGACGCCGAGCGCTACCCCGACGACTCGTTCGAGGCGATGGCGGCGCGGGCCTCGGCGAAGGGCTATCCGTTCCCGTACCTCCACGACGAAAGCCAGGCCGCGGCCCGCGCCTACGACGCCGTCTGCACGCCCGACTTCTTCGTCTACGACGGCGACCGGACGCTGGCCTACCGGGGCCGCCTCGACGACGGCCGCCCCGGCC
>JBBSMV010000207.1:0-5590 GCA_038232975.1 Rhodothermales bacterium | reverse complement strand
GCCGGGAAGATGCGCTTGTCGGCGAGCTCGCGGTCGAGGACGATCTCGGCGTTGCCGGTGCCCTTGAACTCCTCGAAGATCACGTCGTCCATCCGGCTGCCGGTCTCGATCAGCGCCGTGGCGACGATCGTGAGCGAGCCGCCGTGCTCGATGTTGCGCGCCGCGCCGAAGATCTTGCGCGGCATGATGAGCGCGCGCGCGTCGAGGCCGCCGGACATCGTGCGGCCGGAGTTGCCGCCCCACAGGTTGAACGTCCGCCCGAGCCGGGTCAGCGAGTCGAGCAGCATCACCACGTCCTTGCCCTGCTCGACGAGCCGCCGCGCGTACTCGTAGGCGAGCGTGGCGACGCGGACGTGGTTGTCCTCCTCGTGGTCGTTCGACGAGGCGAAGACGGTGCACTTGGTCGTCCGCTTGAAGTCGGTCACCTCCTCGGGCCGCTCGTCGACGAGGAGCGCGACGAGCTCGACCTCGGGGTGGTTCTCCTCGAGGGCGCGGGCGAGCTTCTTGAGGATCACCGTCTTGCCCGTGCGCGGCGGTGCGACGATGAGCGCCCGCTGCCCCTTGCCGAGCGGAGCCACGAGGTCAATCACGCGCATCGTGACGTCCGTCGGCTCCGAGACGAGCTGGAGCTTCTCGTTCGGGTAGATCGTGACGCCCTCGTCGTAGCTCGGGACCTCTTTCCACTCGTCGGGCGTGACGCCCATGACCTTGTCGAGGTCGCTCACCTGCCACGCGCCCTTGCGGCCGGGCTTGATGGTGCCCTCGATCAGGACGCCGTCGCGGAGGTTGTACTTCTCGATGATCGGCGGCGGCATAAAGGGGTCGTTGTCGCCCTTCGGGAGCGCGGGATCGAAGCTTCGGATAAACCCGAAGTTCTTGTCCCCGATCATCTCGAGCATCCCGACGATGGGCTTGCCGGGATGGTTGCTGGACTCCTGGCTCCCTTTGCCGCGCCCCCGGTTACGGCTGCGGCCGCCTCCACCACCGCCCTGGCCGTTACCTCCCTGGCCGTTGTTACTTCCGTTGCGGTTGCCGCGGGTATCACGGTTTTTCTGGCCGGGGCGGCCCTGGCGTTGCTCTTCTGCCATGAATCTGGAGGTGGGTGAGACGGAGTCCTGCCCGGTGCGGCCGGGCAACGAATCGGGTTGGAAGGTGCGGGGGAGACGCTCACAAGGAGAGGCCGCTCCACGTTGGAGAGACCTGGGATCGCAGAGATGATCCGCTGAGCGACGGTCGATAGCCTGGGATTGGAAAGGCTGGGGCGCGACGGCGAAACAGCTGGCGCGCGCGGGGTAGCATTTGCGTTCGGCTGGCAAGGGCCAGAGGGCTACCTTCTGCCAGAGGGCTACCTTCTGCTAGCTAGCTCTGGTCTTTGGAGCGCTGGCCCTTGCGTGGCAGCCGGCGGAGAAGACGAACGCGCGCAGGGTGACAAGCCGGCTGACGGCGCGAACCTTCACGTTTCGTAGCAACAAGCGGGCCACGCAGCGAGTACGGGCTGTCCCTCTGCACCGGCCCTGCTACACGGTGCCACAACGTATGGCAACGGCCCTCAGGCCTGCCGCGAAAAAACCGAAGCGCCTCGAAAGGAAACTGGTGAGACGCATATCCACTGTCAACGACCCCCAATATAGATGGTTTCCGGCTCGATAGCAACACGTCTGTGCGCCGACACCTTTTCAGCCCACCTTCACGCGAATAAAGCCGCCGCCGGGAGCGCACGCTGCGGGAGCGCACGCTGATGGTGTCGTTCGAGATCGAAGCGCCCCACTGGCAGCGCGGCGCTCGGTGGATCGCGGGGCTGGACGAGGCTGGGCGCGGCTGCCTCGCCGGGCCGGTCGTGGCGGCGGCCGTCGTGCTTGCGCCCGGCACCCGCATCGCCGGGCTGGACGACTCGAAGAAGCTGACGCCTGCCGTCCGCGACGAGCTGGTAGCGGTCATCGGCACCGAGGCGCTCGCCGTCGGCGTCGGGCAGTGCTCGCCGGGCGAGATTGACGCGTTGAACATCCTCTGGGCCTCCGTCGAGGCGATGCGCAGGGCCGTCCTCGACCTCGCGCTGGAGCCGGACCTCCTGCTCATTGATGGCAGTACGGCCATTCCCGACGCGCCGTGGCCGCAGGAGACCGTCATCAAGGGCGACGCCCGCAGCCTGTCGATTGCCGCCGCCTCCGTCGTGGCGAAGGTGACACGGGACCGGCTGATGACGCGGCTGCACGAGGACTTCCCCGCCTACGGCTGGGCCGGGCACAAGGGGTATCCGACGGCGGCGCACTACGCCGCGCTCCGCACGCACGGCCCCAGCCCGCACCACCGCCGCTCGTTCCGACTGCGGTAGGGACACCATGCATGGTGCCCCTGCAACTACCATCACGCCTCGACCGGGAGCGCCTGCACGATGGCGTCGGCCACCTCGTCCGGGGTCATCGTCTCGGCCTCGATCGTCACGTCGGCGTGGCTGTAGAAGCGCTCGCGCTTGCGGAGCACCTCGGCGATGTAGTCCAGCAGCGCCGCTTCGGAGAAGGGCGTGCCGTCCTCGTCGAGGAGGAGCGGCCGGCCCTGGGCGTCGCGCAGCCGCCGGGCGAGGGTCTCAGGCGCGAGCTTGAGGTAGACGATCACGCCGCTCGTCTCGGCCGTCAGCAGGTTGCCCTCGGTGGCGAGCGCCCCGCCGCCGGTGGCGACGACGACCTGCTCCTGCACCGCGGCCTCGCACAGCACGGCCGTCTCGAGCGCACGGAACACCGGCTCGCCGCGCCGGGCGAACAGGTCGGAGACCGACACGCCCGCGGCGCGCTCCACCTCGTCGTCGAGGTCGAGGAAGCGGTAGCCCAGGCGGGCGGCAACGAGAGGGCCGGAGGTGCTCTTGCCGCTGCCCATGAAGCCGGTGAGGTAGACGCGGGGTGAGTGCATATCTTTAGAGGCCGTCGGGACCGGAGCTTCGCTGAGGCGGGGACGGCGTGGTGGGAGAAACAGGCGTGGTGGACGCGCGGGCGCACGTCCAATGTATCACTTCTCGACGTGGCAACCTACCGCCTTCTGATCGAATACGACGGCTCCGGCTTCCACGGCTGGCAGGTGCAGCCGGACCGCCCGTCGGTGCAGGCCGCCCTCGAAGAGGCCCTCGCCACGGTCCTCCGCGTGCCGGTCGGCATCGTCGGATCGGGCCGGACGGACGCGGGCGTCCACGCGCGTGGGCAGGTCGCCCACTTCACTACCAACGCCGCCGTCCACCCGTTTCGCCTGCTGCGCTCACTCAACGGTCTCCTCCCGGCTACGGTTGCCGTGCTCGACGTGGCGCGGGCGGCCGACGACTTCCACGCCCGCTACGACGCCCGGCGGCGGCTCTACCACTACTACGCCACCGGAGCCCCACGCGCGCTCGACCGGAACCGGCGCTGGACGATCCGGCCCGAGCCGGACTGGGCGCGGATGAACGAGGCCGCGCGGCACCTCCTCGGGCGGCACCACTTCGGCGCGTTCTGCCTCACGCAGTCGGCCACGACGAACCGCGTCTGCACCGTCGAGCGCGCCTGCTGGGTGCCGGAAGCCCGCCCCGGCGACTGGCGCTTCGAGATCGCCGCCGACCGCTTCCTGCACGGGATGGTGCGGGCCGTCGTCGGGACCCTCGTGGCCGTCGGGCACGGGCGGCGCGACCCGGCGTCGCTGCCGGACGTCCTCGCCTCTCGAGACCGGCGGGAAGCGGGTCCCGCTGCTCCGGCGCACGGCCTCGTGCTGGAGCGCGTCACCTATCCGGGCGACGAGGCTCGTGCCGACGCGGCGGAAACCCGCCTCTGAGCGCGTCATTCAACGCCGCTGCCTATCCACGCCGAGCTATGCCGCGCCTTGCCTTCCTGCTCCTCGCCCTCGTCGCCGTCGGCTGCGAGCGGCCGTTCGTCGAGCCGGAGGCCCCGACACTCGACCTCGTCAGCCCGACCGATCTGGAGGTCGTCCGCACGGAGGCGCAGCTTCCGCTCGCCTTCCGCGCCTCGTCGTCGTTCACCGACGTGCGGCGGGTGGAGGTCAACGGCGCGGCGACAACCTATGTCCGTGAGGGGAATGTCTACCTCGACACGCTGCGGCTCGACCTCGGGCTGAACCGGATCGTGGTCAATGCCTTCGACGGGCTGGGGACGGTCGGCACCGACACGCTCTTCGCCGTCTACCTCCCGTCTCAGTTCGCCGCCTTCTCCGTCCTGCGGCTGCCGGAGCCGGTCGGCGGCCACGCCGCCACGACGCTGCCCGACGGCACGGTGCTGATCACCGGCGGCTCGGCGTCGGTGAACGCCCCGGCGAGAGACACCGCGCTCCTCTTCGACCCGGTGGCGTTTTCGTTCAGCGAGACCGAGGCTCCGGTGCGGGCGGCGCGCGTCGGGCACGCGGCCTCGCGCCTGCCCGACGGCCGCGTGCTCCTCACCGGCGGCAGCCGGGTCGTGACGCCCACGGCCCCCGACGACTTCGTGACGACGGTCGAGCTGTTCGACCCGGCGACGGGCGCGTTCACCGAGGTCCCGGTCGTGGCGGCCGACGGTGGCTCGGTCGCACCCGTGGCCCGAGCAGGACATACGGTGACCGTGGTGCAGGGCAGCGACGGGACGGTATCGGTCTACCTCTACGGCGGGACCGCGAACCTCGGCACGGCGGAAGCGCCTCGGCTCGGCCCGTCGCCGTTCATGCGGCGGCTCGTGTTCGAGGACGGAGGGGGCGGCCCTCGGCTCGTCGCGCCGAACCGCTCCGAAGGCTTCCGCTTCGCGGCGACGGCAGGCCACACGCAGACGCCCCTCGATGCGCGCGCCGACGGATTCGGGCGCTACCTCGTCGCGGGCGTCTCGGACCCGGCAGACCTGGAAGCGCCGCTCCCGTTCGAGCTGACCTTCGCGCCCGAGGCCCTGGACGCGCGCGCCGTCGCGCCGCTCCAGACGCCGCGCACGGAGCACGCCGCCGCCCCGCTCGCGCTCGGTGCGATGTCGGAAAATCTCGTGCTCGTCACCGGCGGGCAGGACGCCGCGTCCGGGGCGGTGTTGGCGACGGGCGAAGTTTTTGCAGGCGAGGCTGCGCGGTTCTTCCGGTTCAATGAGGCTACGCGCCTCGCCGTACCGCGCCGAAGCCACACTGCAACAAATCTCGACGGCACCCGAATACTGATCGTTGGCGGCTTTTCCGCCTCGGGCGACGCGCTCGACCTGATCGAACTCTTTACCGGCCTCCCCTCCCGATGACGCTTCAACGCATCCTTCAGGTCATCCTCGTCGCCATCGTGCTGATGGTGGCCGGGTCGCTCCTGATCTTTCTCCTCCGCATCGGGACGGTGCTGCTCGGCTTCGGGCTGAAAATCCTCCTGCTCCTCCTCGTCGTCGCCGCGATCCTGCGCTTTTTCGAGCTTCTCGCCCAGAAGCGACGGTGAGACGGCCTGGCCGATGAGACGGCGGACGGTGGGTGGGGCGGCAAGCGTGGGATCGTAGGGACAGGGCGCGCCCTGCCCGGCCCTCACCCCATTCCCCACCAGGGCGACCCCATGGGGTCGCCCCTACGGGCGCGTGGCACAACGGTGGGTACCTTTGCCAGCTTGCTCTGCCCTCTGCCCTCTGCCCTCTGCCCT
>JBBSMV010000206.1:0-5608 GCA_038232975.1 Rhodothermales bacterium | reverse complement strand
CCGCCCTGGCCGGTCCCGGCGACCACGGTCTCCTCCGGGCCGGCGAGACGTTCCGCCCCGACAGCCACCCGGTCTACGCCCTCCAGCCCGAGGCAGGGGTCCTCTACGGGACCTACGGAGCCGTCGCCGACGGCCGTCCCGTGATCGCGGCGAGCCGGCCGGGGAGCGCCTTCGCGTGGACCGACGAGGGCGGCGGCGTGTGGTCTACCGAGCCGGGGCGCGAGGTCTACAACGTGTGGGAGCGGCAGCCGGACGGGTCGTACTACGAGTACGCGGGCAGCCGGAACAAGGCCGGCGGAGACCTCGCCTGGGCGCGGGCCGACACCTCGCGCACGCACTACGACCCCGGCGGCACGCTCTACGTCCACACGCGCGACGGGGCCGCGCCGGACGCCGGCTTCGAGATCGCCTGGAACCGGAGCGTGCTCTACCAGGACGCCGACCGCGACGACACGGTGTACCACGACCTCCAGCTCAGCTTCGCCGCCCTCGACGGGGTCTTCTACGGCCTCGAGGCCGGCACCTTCACGGGGATCGTCTTCGACGACCTCGCGGTCGTCTACAACGGCTACAACGGGCTCGAGGGCTACGACCTCGACGGGGCGCTCGTCACGGGCGGGACGTGGAGCTACAACGGCCGCCAGCCGGCGGCGGCCGGCGCGCGCAACCCCGGCGGCGGGATCGGCCTCCAGTTCGACGAGAGCGACGGCGTCACCGTGACCGGCGTCGCGCTGCTGCACAACGGCTCCCACGCCGCCTTCTTCGAGGACAACGACTACGCCACGAGCTGGGCCGGGGGTGTGCAGTTCTCCGGCGGCACCGCGAGCTCGGTCGCCTTCGGCAACCGCTGCGTCTCCGACCCCGGCGTGCGCGGGGCCGTCTGCTACGACATGGAGGAGGCGGGGGGCGGCAACGTCTTCCATCACAACACGGCCTACGGTGGGCGCTGGGGGGCCTACGTGGTCCGCAGCGGCGCGGGCAACCTCGTCGCCCACAACACCTTCGTCGCCTTCGCCCCGCCCGAGGCGGCCGAGGACCTCGACGCGCTCCGCTCGGCGTGCATCGGCCTCTACGGCAACGCCGGGCCGCTCGCGGTCAAGAGCAACACCTGCGCGAGCGACTACAACGGCCCTCACATGATCTCCGCGCTCGTCCAGGCCAGCGACGGGGCCGAGAGCGTGGACACCGGCGGGAACGTCGCCTACCTCCCGGCCTTCCCCGAGCAGTACGCGAACGTCGGCTCGGGCGTGCGCGACTACCAGGACCTCGGCGTGTGGAACGCCGACGCCGCGGCCGCGACCGACGCCTACGGCGACCCGCTCCTCGGCGACCCCGAGGGCGGCGACTTCACGCTGCTCCCAGGCAGCGCTGCGGTCCAGGCGGGCGTGGAGGTCGAGGGGATCACGCCCGCCTACTCGGGGGATGCTCCCGACGCGGGCGCGTTCCAGACGGACCCCACCTCCGGCAGTATGCTGCGCGTCGGCATCGGCGAGGGGTGGAGCCTGGTGGCGCTGCGGGTGTGCCCCGCCGACCCGGCGCTCGGCGCGCTCTTCGAGGACGCCCCGGACCTCGTGCGGCTGGAGGACCGCGACGGGCGCGTCTACGACCCGGCAGCGGGGGTCAATGAGATCGGGGTGTGGGACTGTCGGCAGGCGTACAAGGTGTACGCCGAGGCCGATTTCACCCTCGAGGTGTCGGGGGAGCCGATCCCCCCGGAGACCCCGCTCGCGCTGGAGGCCGGCTGGAACTTCGTGCCCTACCTGCTCGGCGAGCCGCGCCCCGTCGCGCAGGCGCTCGCCTCCGTGGCGGCGGCGCTGGTCGCGGCGAAGGACGTGGACGGCCGGCTGTTCTTCCCGGCCTACGGCATCGAGGAGCTCGGCGTCCTGGTTCCGAACCAGGGCTACCACGTCTATGTGTCCGCCCCGACAGTGCTGGTATATTAAGGGGTTCTCCCCTTCCTACCCCCCACTCGAAGAGGGTGCTCTCGCTGCGAGCGTGGCAGAGCCACCGGCCTCGGTCCTACGGCGACGTGGGCCTCGCCGCGCCTTCGGAGATGCCAGCCACAACGATAGCGTCTTGAAGATTCTAGGTCTGTGCCACGACGTTCTGATCTGCTCCGCCTGCCTCCTCGAAGACGGCCGCGTGGTGGCCGCCATCGCTGAGGAGCGGCTCGACCGGGTGAAGCGGAGCCGGGTCTTCCCGGCCCTCGCCGCCGAGCGCTGCCTCGACATGGCAGGGACGACGCTCGACGCGGTTGACGAGATCGCCGTCGCGTGGAACCCGGCGCTCGAGATGGAGACGACCCCGCAGGGCTGGCTCGCTGCCCGGCGGTGGCGCTCCGAGCACGCCTACCAGGTCCCGAGCCGGCTCCTCCGCCTCGCCGGGCAGCGCGGCGGCGCGACGATGCAGCAGGCCGACCTGTGGGAGGGCGCGCCGCCGGTCACCTACGTCGACCACTACCTCGCCCACGCCGCCAACGCCTTCTTCCTCTCGCCTTTCGACGAGGCGGCCGTCGTGGCGATGGACGGGCGCGGCGAGAAGCGGACCGGCCTGCTCGCTCGTGCCGCCGGGACCCGCATCGAGGTCCTCGACGAGACCCTCTTCCCCCACTCGCTCGGGCTGTTCTACGGGGCGCTCACGCAGTTCCTCGGCTTTGAGCCCGACGGCGACGAGTGGAAGGTGATGGCCCTCGCCTCCTTCGCCGACGCCGAGAACGAGTACCTCGACCGGGTGCGCCGCCTCATCCGCGTCGACGACCGCGGCCGGGTCCACCTCGCGCTCGAGCACTTCGAGCACTACAACTTCTGGGACCCCCGCCTCTACTCCGACCTCCTGGTGGAGCTGCTCGGCCCGCCGCGCGCGAAGGATGACGTCTTGGAGCCGCGCCACGAGCGGATCGCCGCGGCGCTCCAGCGGACGTTCGAGGAGGTAACGGCGCGCGTCATGACCGTCCTCCACGAGCGGACGGGGCTGCCCCGCGTCGTCGTCAGCGGCGGGTGCTTCATGAACAGCGTCTTCAACGGCAAAATCCTCGACCTCACGCCGTTCGAGGAGGTCTTCGTCGGGAGCTGCCCCGACGACTCCGGGACCTCCATCGGGGCGGCGCTCTACCTCCACGCGCTGCGGACGGGCGAGCGCCCGGCCGGCGGCTACCGGCACAACGCCTGGGGCGTGGGCTACACCGACGCCGCGTGCCGCGACGCGGCCGAGCGCTACAAGCTCCCGCACGCCCGCGTCGTGGACGACCCCGCCGCCGCCGCCGCCGACGACCTCGTGGTGGGCCGGCTCATCGGCTGGTTCCAGGGGCGGCAGGAGTTCGGGCAGCGCGCCCTCGGCAACCGCTCGATCCTCGCCGACCCCCGGCTGCCCGACGCGAAGGACAAGATCAACGCCGCCGTCAAGTTCCGCGAGAGCTTCCGCCCCTTCGCGCCGGCCATCCTCGCCGAGCGCGTCGCCGACTACTTCGCGTGCGGCCCCGACGTCGCGGTCCCCTTCATGGAGCGGGTGCTCATGTTCCGGCCGGAGAAACGGGACGCCGTGCCGGCGGTCGTCCACGCCGACGGCTCCGGGCGGCTCCAGACCGTCGACGGGGAATCGAGCACGCGCTACCGGGACCTGATCCTCGCCTTCGAGGAGCGCACCGGGGTCCCGCTCGTGCTCAACACCAGCTTCAACCTCAACGGCGAACCCATTGTGACCTCGCCCGAGGACGCGATCCGCACCTTCTTCTCGTGCGGACTCGATGTGCTCTATCTCGGAAACGTCCGCATCAGCAAAACGCCCGAAGGCTCCGCCGCCAACGGTGCAACCGCCGCCAGCCAGCCGGCGCATAGGGTGCCGGCTGGCGAGACCGGCGGCGACTGATACTCGGCCGGGGCGCGGGACGGGGCGGGGTGGCTTCAAGGTTCCGACCAGAGCCGCCGAAACTGATACCTCCAGCCCACCGCCCTACCCTCCAGCTCGTTCGTATGGCCTTTATCGCCCCCTGTGACGCTTCCTGGACGGAGGCCCTCGCCCGCCTGCGGCACGACTTCTACCACCTGCCGGGCTACGTCGCGCTCAGCGCGCGGTGGGAGGGCGGCCGCCCGACGGCCTTTCTCTACGAGTCCGGCGGCTCGCTGGCGCTCGTGCCCCTGATCGTCCACGGGCTAGACGACGGGCTGTGCGATGCCGTCTCGCCGTATGGGTATCCGTCGCCGCTCTTCAGCGAAGGGTCGGGCGTGGGCTTCCAGCGCGAGGCGCTCGAAGCGTTCGCCGCCGAGGGCCGGGACCTCGGGCTGGTGTCCTCGTTCGTGCGGCTGCACCCGCTCCTCCAGCCCTCGCTGCCCGCGAGCGAGGCCGGGGCGTGGTCCGTCTTCGAGCACGGCCCCACGATTGCCCTCCCGCTGGCCGAGGCCCAGGAGGACTGGCTCCGGCGCGTCTCCCGGAACCACCGCCGCAACGTCCGCGACCTGCGCCGAGCGGGCTACACTGTTCGGATCGGGGAGCCGGAGCGGTTGGAGGACTACGCCCGGGTCTATGCCGAGACGATGGAGCGCCTGGACGCGGCGGAGCACTACCGCTTTCCCCCCTCGCACTTCCGCGAGCTAGCCGAGGTCCTGGGGGAGCGCCTCCTGTTCGTGGCCGTCCACGCGCCCGAGGGCGAGACCGCCGCCGCCGGCCTCTTCACCTGCACCGGGGCCATCGCCCAGGCGCACCTGAGCGGGACCGCGACCGCTCACCTCGCCGCCGCGCCGAGCAAGCTCATGTTCGTGGGGGCGCGGGCCGAGGTACGGCGGCGCGGGGCGTCGGTCCTGCACCTCGGCGGCGGCCACCACTCCAGGCGTGACACGCTCTTCGAGTTCAAGCGAGGCTTTGCCGGCGAGGAGTATATGTTCGCGTCCGCCCGCTTCGTCCATCAGCCGGCCGTCTACGAGCGCCTCGCGCGGCAGCGGCTCCGGCTGGAGCCGGCGCAGCCCCTTCCCCAAGCCGAGTTCTTCCCGCTCTACCGGCAGCCCTCCACCGGCGGCCGACGATGACGCCGCAGCACACCGCCTACCGCCGCTGGGGCAAGCCGCTGCTCGACCGCGCGGGCGCGGCGCTCGGGCTGGCCGTGCTCAGTCCCGTCCTGGCCGGGATCGCCCTGAGCGTCCGGCTCGGGCTGGGGCGGCCGGTCCTCTTCCGCCAGACGCGGCCGGGGCTGCACGCCCGCCCGTTCGAGATGCTCAAGTTCCGCACCATGACCGACGCCCGCGACGCCGAGGGCCGCCTGCTCCCGGACGCGGACCGGAGGACCCGGCTGGGCCACTTCCTCCGGAGCACGAGCCTCGACGAGCTGCCCGAGCTGTGGAACGTGCTGCGCGGCGAGATGAGCCTGGTCGGCCCCCGCCCGCTCCTGGTGCGCTACCTCGAGCGCTACACCCCGGAACAAGCCCGGCGCCACCACGTCAAGCCCGGCATCACGGGGTGGGCGCAGGTCAACGGCCGCAACGCGCTGGCGTGGGAGCGGAAGTTCGCCCTCGACGTGTGGTACGTGGACCACGTCGCGCTCGGCCTCGACCTCAGAATCCTCCTGCTCACGCTCAAGAAGGTGCTCGACCGCGAGGGGATCAACGCCAGCCAGACCGTT
>JBBSMV010000205.1:0-5617 GCA_038232975.1 Rhodothermales bacterium | reverse complement strand
CTTTCCCAGCTTCCGTCCACACTCCCACACTCCCACACTCCCACACTCCCACACTCCCACACTCCCACACTCCCACACTCCCACACTCCCACACTCCCACGCTCCGCGCGGTGCAACATCGCCGAGGCCGCATCGTACCTTTTCCCCGCTCCCCACCTCGCACTCAACCCTGCACCCATGAGCACGCGCACCCGGCAGCGGCAGCAGCCCGACGAAGAGATCCGCGAGGACGACGGCCCGCTCGCCTACGAGTCCGCCTACGGCCTCGACGACGACATCACGGACGCCGACATCGAGGAGTTCATCCACGCAAAGGAGGCTGAGGAGCAGAAGCCCGGCTTCTGGAACCTCCCAACCGTCGCCGGCCTCTCCACCATCGGCGTCGGCTCGGCTTACCTGTTGCAGGAGCTCGGGCTGTTCGCCTCGGGGTTGGACTTCGCGGCGCTCGTCGGGCCGTGGCTCGTCGGGGTGCTGATCATCCTGCTCGGCTTCGGGGTGCTCTCGTGGAGTCCGGACCACAAGCGCCGCACGCAGCGTCGGCGCGAGAAGGCAACTCGCCGTGCCCAGAGCGGAGGCCGCTCCGCCTCGCGCCGCGAGCGCCGGGTCGAGCGCAAGGCCGACCGCAAGGCTCGCTACGAGCAGCGCCGGGGGCGCTTCGCCAAGTCCCGCACGAACCGTAAGCTCTTCGGTGTCTGCGGCGGCCTCGGCGAGGCACTCAACATCGACCCGATGCTCGTGCGGATCGCGTTTGTGATCGCGTTCATCGCCGGCTGGGGCATGTCGATCCCGGTCTACTTCCTCCTTTCGTGGCTCATGCCCGACGCCCCGAAGCCCACGGCCGGGACGCTCACCGACGACAACCTGATCATCATTCGCTGAACCGTCGTGGGAGCGCAGCGGCACCGTTTATCCGCACGAGAGGCCGACCCCCACGCCAGGAGTCGGCCTCTTTCCTGTGCGGGAAGCGCTGAGCCTACGCTTCGATGTGGCTGGCGTCCCAGGCTTCCTGCGTGTTCTTGACCGCCTGCGGGCCGACCGTTGCGTCGAACACCTTGTCCTCGTCGGCCAGCTCCTTCGCCACGATGTGGCAGACGACCTTCGAGAGGTCCACGAGGATCGGCGTGAGGTCTTTGAGGTGGCGCAGCGCCATGCTTGCGACGTTGTTGTTCTTCAGGCCTAGCGCCGTCGTGTGGAGCATGTGGTACGAGACGGCGGCGAGGCTCGTGGCCGTGTAGTCGTCGCGGATCATGCGCGAGACCTGGTCGGTGCGGACCTTGTCGTAGAGACCGGCGGCGAAGCCGAGCGCATCGCCGAGCGCCTCCTTGAGCGCGCCCTGCAGGCTCTTCCCGTCGCGGGCTTCGACGAGGTCCTTGAGCGCCGTCGTGTGCCGCTCGAGCGTGGTGTGGAGCATCCGGACGACGCGGCTCGCCTCGGGGTAGGCTTTGATCTCGTCGCCGTTGAGCTGGCGCTCGGTGGCTTCGAGGATGTGGCTCTCCACCGCGTGCATGTCGGTGAGGTAGGTGTTGAGGACGACGTTGGGGTCTTTCATATCGGAGAGGAGAGGCTGAGAGGGGAAGAAAGGCCGGGCCGGAAGCGACCGGGAGACGGTCGGAGCGGAGACGGCTCGCGCCCGGCGGGTGAACGCTCCGTTGCACGGAAAACAGCCGGGTTCGTTCCGGCGCGCGGGCACCTGCGGCAACTAACCCGCAGACCCACCGCCATACCTCTGCTCACTCCGAGGCCGGCAACGTCCCGGCGACGGCGACGTGGAGCGCCTCGGGGTCGAGGTGGCGGCCGACGGCGGCGTTGACGGCCTCGACGGTGAGCGCCTCGACGAGCCGGGGGAAGCGGTCGAGGTAGCCTACGTCGAACCCGCGCTCGGCGTTGGTCAAGAGCGCCGTGGCGAGGCCGCCGGTCGTGGCGAGGCCGACCTGGAACCCGCCGGTGATGGTCTGCTGCTTCTCGGCCAGCTCGTCCCCAGTGATGCCGCCCTCGACGAAGCGCCGCGCCTGCTCGAGCATCGCCTCGATGCCGCGCTCGAGCGCGTCGCCGCTGAGCGTGACGGCGATCTGCCAGGTGCCGTCGTACTCGACCCGGACGCCGGAGAGCGTCGAGCCGATGCCGTAGGTCAGACCCTCCTCGTCGCGGACGGTGCTCATCAGGCGGGCCGAGAAGTTGCCGCCGAGGACGTAGTTGCCGACGTGGAGCGCGAGGAAGTCGTCGTCGCCGCGCCGGAGGGCGACGGGGTGGCCGAGGCGCACGTCGAGGTTCTGCCGGTCGGCGATGAAGAGGTCGGTGCGGCCCGGCGGCTCGGGGTCGGCGGCCGTGGCGAAGCCGGCGGCGGCGCTCGGCGGTGCCCAGTCGCCGAGCGTACCGGCCACGAGCGGCACGACGGCCTCCCCTTCGCAGTCCCCGGCGAAGGCGAGGACGAGGCCGCGCGCGCCGAGGTGCGCGGCGTGGTAGGCCCGCACGTCCTCGAGGCTGAGGCGCTCCAGCCGGCCGAGCATCGCCTCGGGACCTGGGCGGAAGTTCGGGTGGTCGGCCGGGTAGAGCCTGCGGGCCAGCGCCCCGGCGGCCTGCGTGCCCGTGCTGTCGAGCGAGCGCCGGAGCGAGGCGGCGTGCTGGGCGCGGACCTTCTCGAACTCGGCCTCATCGAAGAGCGGCTCGCGGAGCTGCTCGGCCAGGAGGCGGAGCACCTCGGGCAGGTCGGCCCGGAGGGCGCGCCCGCTGAACCCGCAGCGGAGGCCGTTCGCGCTGAAGTGGAGTTGGACGCCCCGGTTCTCGAGCGCCTCGGCGACGGCGAAGCGGTCGCGCCGGAGCGTGCCCTTGTCGAGCATCAGCGTGACGAGCTTCTGCTCGAGCTCCTCGCCGGCCCCGAAGTCCGGGAAGGTCTCGAACGAGCCGTGGAACGACACCACGCGGTCGGCCGGGGTCGGCAGCGTGAGGACGCGCGCCGCGCCGGCCTCGGCCTCGTGGACGCGCTCGGCGAGCGTGGCAGGGACGGTGTCAAGCTGCATCGCGCCCTCCCTTTTCTGCCTGCCCGCCGTTCACCGTCTCACCGTCCACCGGCACGACGGGATCGTAGAGGCCGACCGTCAGCGCGTCGCGGACGAAGAGCCTTGCGGCGGCGGCCTGCACGTCGGCGACCGTGACGCGCTCGATGCGGTCGAGGTAGGTCGTGTAGAGCGTCCAGTCGCCGGCGGCGATGGCCTCGTTGAGCTGGGCGGCGATGGCATACGGCCCGTCCCGCCCGAAGGCCTCCTGCGCGACGAGTTGGTTCCGGGCGCGCTCCAGCTCTGCTTCCGCGAGGCCCTCGTCGGCGACGGCGCGGAGCGCCTCCCACAGCGCGGCTTCGACCTCGGCGTGCGACACGTCGGGGGCGAGCGCGCCGTAGACGATGAACAGGCCGGGGTCGCGGAGGCGGGGGGCGTAGGCCCACACGCCGGTCGTCAGGCCCCGGTCGGTGAGGCGGCGGTAGAGGCGGCTGCTCTTGCCGGTGCCGAGCGCGACGGCGAGCAGGTCGAGCGCGTCGGCGTCCGGGTCGAGGGCCGAGACCGACTTGAAGCCGAGCATCACGGCCCCGAGCTGCCCGGCCTGGCGGACGGTCACGCGGCGCTCGCCCTGCTGCGGCGGCTCGGTCGTCACGTTGTGCTCGAAGGGGTCCGGGGCCGCCGGGATCGCGCCGAAGTGCTGCTCGACCAGGGCGAGGGCCTCCCTCCGGCCGAAGTCGCCGATGACCGAGGCCGTGGCGTTGTCGGGCCAGTAGTAGGTGTCGTAGAAGTGCCGGAGGCCGGCGGCCGAGACGCGCTCGACGTCGGAGCGCCAGCCGATGGTCGGGTGCCCGTAGGGGTGGGCGAAGAAGGCCGTCGCGTGGAGGGCCTGGAGGAGGGTGCGCGTCGGGTCGTTCTCGCCGCGGTCGAGCTCGTTGAGCACCACGGTCCGCTCGCTCGCCAGGTCCTCGTCGCGGACGCGCGCGCCGCGCATCCGGTCGGCCTCGACCTCGACGGCGAGCGCGAGGTGCTCCTTCGGCAGCAGCTCGTAGTAGTTCGTCCGGTCGAACCACGTCGTCGCGTTGACGGCGGCCCCGACGCGCTGGAGGGTCGGGAAGATGGCCGTGCCGGCGTCCTTGTTGTAGCGCTCGGTCCCCTTGAACATGAGGTGCTCGAGGAGGTGGGTCGCCCCGGTCAGCCCGGCGCGCTCGTTGCGGCTCCCGACGCGGTAGGTCACCATGAACGTCACGACCGGCGCGGCGGCCTGCGGCAGGAGCAGCACCGTCAGCCCGTTGCTCTCCAGCCGGTACTCCTCGATCCCGCCGGAGGCCCGGACGAAGGCGAAGGCGGGGTGCTCGGCGGGCATGGACTCGGCGATCTGCATGGGCGGCGGGGCGAGGACGAGGCCCCAACATACGCGAGGGGCCGTGAAGGTTCCAAGCCACCACACGAGCACCCTAGCGCGAGCGACATAGCGGTGGCACTCCGCCTCTCTAGCTTACTCCCCTCCCTCTTCACCAACCTATCCGGCACGAGCATGTCCGACAACCCCAAGACGCACCCCGAAGGCAACGCCGTCAAAGACCCCGAGAGCTGGACGACCGGCGACGAGCCGATGACCGGCGCGCAGCACTCGTACCTCCAGACCCTCGCCGAGGAAGCCGGCGAGGAGGTCCGCGACGACCTCACGAAGGCCGAGGCCTCGGAGCGGATCGAGGAGCTTCAGCAGAAGACCGGGCGCGGCCAGTAGCCCGGGCTCTACCTAGCAAGAGAGCCGACGGGGGACGCTACGCCCCGTCGGCTTTTTTTGCCCTGGGCACGGCGATCAGCCTCAGCCCCGCTCGTAGAACGGAGGCGGCTCGATGCCCAAGGCTCGCAGGTAGACGTACCCCTGCCCGCGGTGGTGAATCTCGTTGTCGACGGCGTAGAGCACAAGCTCGTGGCCCGGCATCGTCCACTGCCCGAAGGCCGTCATGGTCTCCTGAAAGCGCTCCGGCGGAATCTGCGGCCACAGGCTGTCGATCTGCTCGGTGCTCTCGTCCCAGAGCCGGAGGACTTCTTCTTTAGGCCGCTCGTTCCGATCCCCCATCGGGTCCCACGCGCCGGTGACGATGCCGCGTACCAGCGGCACGGCCATGCCGAGCACCTCCAGCGCCATTGCGCCGAAGGGGCGCATGCCGCCGATGGAGAAGCTGAAGAGCTGATCGGCGGGGAAGGCGTCGATCACGCGCCGGGTCAGGTGCCGGTGCCCTTGCCAGTGGCGCAGAAGTTCGTCCGGCGTGAGCACGAGCGTGCGGGTGGAGGGGCTAGACGTGTCCATGGGGAGATGGGAGGTGGTGAGGAAAAGGTTCGCCGTCAAGATATAGTGGACGTAGTGACACCGTCCCTTCCTACCCTCTTCGGAGCCGGGCCGGTTCTCCTCAGTGCGCGTCGAGCCAGTTGTCGCCGAGGCCGACCTCGACGACGACCGGCACCGCCAGCGGGAGCGCGGCGGCCATCTCCTCCCGCACGAGGGCGCTCATCGGCGCGACCTCGGCGTCCGGCACCTCGAAGACGAGCTCGTCGTGGACCTGGAGGATCATCTGCGAGGCCAGCCCCTCGGCAGCGCTCCAGGCTGCTCCGTCTAG
>JBBSMV010000204.1:0-5618 GCA_038232975.1 Rhodothermales bacterium | reverse complement strand
TCTCCTCTGCTAGCCGAGCCTCTCCAGCCGAGACGCGCCATGCCCGGTTCTGACGCCTGGTCCCCCTCGCCCGTGCCGCCACTAGACGACGCGCCGCCGGCCGACGCGACCACCGAGCTCGACCCGCCCGGCGGTGAGGGGGGCGTCGTGCTCCCGAAAGGCCCGAAGCTCTTCGGCACGTTCGCCGGCGTCTTCACCCCGACGCTGCTGACGATCCTCGGGGTGATCATGTACCTCCGCCTCGGGTGGGTGGTCGGCAACGCCGGCCTGCTCGGGGGGCTGCTCATCATCGCCCTCGCCAACGGGATCACGCTCTGCACCGGGCTCTCGCTCTCGAGCATCGCCACGAACACCCGGCTCGGGGCGGGCGGGCCGTATGCGATCATCTCGAAGTCGCTCGGGTTCGAGGTCGGCGGGTCGGTCGGCGTGCCGCTCTACCTCTCGCAGGGGCTGGCCGTGGCGATGTACGTCTTCGGCTTCCGCGAGGGCTGGACGTGGGTCTTCCCCGAGCACCCGGCGATCCTGGTAGACCTCGCGGTCTTCGCGGTGGTCTTCGGGATCGCCTACCTCTCGGCGAGTCTCGCGTTCAAGATCCAGTACGTGGTGATGGCGGTGATCGCGCTGTCGCTCGTCTCGATCTTCGCCGCGCCGGACTTCCTGCGCGGCGTCGGCGGCGAGGTGCAGCTCTGGGGGAGCTACCCCGGCGCGCCCGAGGACGGGTTCCGGGGGACCAGCTTCTGGCTCGTCTTCGCGGTCTTCTTCCCGGCGGCGACGGGGGTGATGGCCGGGGCTAACATGTCGGGCGAGCTCAAGAACCCGCGCAAGAGCATCCCGCTCGGGACCCTCTCGGCGATTGCAGTCTCGCTCGTGATCTACGTCCTGCTCACGGTGTGGATGGTGCGCGCCGCTACGCCAGAGGAGCTGGTCTCGAACTACACGGTGATGATCGACAAGGCGCTGTGGGGACCGGTGGTGCTCGCGGGCCTGCTCGGGGCGACGTTTTCGTCGGCGCTGACCTCGCTCGTCGGCGCGCCGCGCATCATGCAGGCCCTCGGCAAGGACGGCCTCGTGCCGGGCGGAAACTGGCTGGCGCAGACGACCGGCGGCGAGCCGCGCCGGGCGATGCTCGTCACCGGCGTGATCGTGCTGGCGGCGCTGCTGCTGCGCGACCTCAACGTGATCGCCCCGATGATCACGATGTTCTTCCTGATCACCTACGCGGTCATCAACATCGTGATGCTGGCTGAGGCGAGCCTCGGGCTGATGAGCTTCCGCCCGACGTTCCACCTCCCGCGCGTGGTCCCGCTCCTGGGCGCGCTCGGGTGCGTCTTCGCCATGTTCATCGTCAACCCGGCGGTCGGGCTGCTCGCCGTGGCGGTGGTCGGGGGGATTTACTTCTGGATCACGTGGCGGGGCGTCGCCCCGCGCACGGGGACCGTCCGCAGCGGCATCTTCGCCGCCTTCGCCGAGTGGGCCGCCGGCAAGGTGATCGCGCTCGACATGACGGCGAGCCGGGCGTGGAAGCCGAGCCTCCTCGTCCCGGTCCTCGACCCGGCGACGCTGCGCGGCGAGCTCCGCCTGCTCATCGACGTGTGCCGGCCCGAGGGGTCGGTCAAGCTCCTCGGCATCGCCACCACCGAGACCGTCGCCGACCTCACCCCGCGCATCGAGCGCCTCGCCCGGACGCTCCGCAAGAACGACGTGCTGACCACGAGCGCGGTGATTGATTCGGCCGGGTTCGCCACGGGCGTCGTGACCGGCGTGCAGGCGCTCCGCAGCGCGTTCTTCGCGCCGAACGTGCTCTTCCTGAACCTGCCCCACCACCCCGAGCGCTACGACGAGCTGCGGAACATCGTGAAGGAGACCCGCCGGCTCGAGGTCGGGGTGATGCTCCTGGCCCTCCACGAGGAGGCCGGCCTCGGGATGAGCAAGGTCGTCAACCTGTGGGTCCGCCCCCGGCCTGAGGGCCTCTCCCTGCAGGACTACCTCGACCGCTCGGACCTCAACCTCGGTATCCTCATCGCGCTCCGGCTCGCAAAGGCGTGGGAGGCCAATCTGAACCTGATCACGGTCATCCCGGACGAAGACGAGGCCCAGGCGGCGTGGGAGCACCTGAACGAGCTGCGCGACCTCGCCCGCATCCCGGAGTCGGCGCGCTCCGAGGTGATGGTGGGGGCCTTCGAGGCGTGCGTGGCCGAGGCCCCGCAGTCGGACATTGACGTGATGGGGCTGCGGCGCGAGGGTGGCGGGCCGGACCTCGCCTTCGTGGCCGAGATGGTGCGGGCCACGCGGAGCGCGTGCCTCTTCTGCGGCTCCTCAGGCCACGAGAACGCCCTGGCGTAGCGGGACCCCCTGTTTCTCCGTCCATCGCTCCGCTCAGGGACGGAGAAGCTGTCCCCCTTGACAAAGGGGACAGCTTTTCGAAGCACGAGCGCAGCGAGGCGAGAAAAGCAGGGGGTCAGCGCTCGCGCTGCTCGCGCACGCGGCGGACGATCGAGAGCACGAAGCCGACGCCGAGCACGATGGTGCCGAGCCAGAGGAGGCTGATGAACGGCTTGCGGTAGGCCTGCACCACCACCCAGTCCTCGGGTACCGCCTGTGCGCCCTCGACCGCGAGCTGGACCGCGTCGCTGTCCACCTGCATCCCGGTGAAGGCGAAGCTGAGGTCCCACTCGGGGATGCGGGTCGGGACGAACTGCTGGCTGCGGTCGGTGCGGATAGCGTAGACCGGCTGCACCGTCCGCGTCTCGCCCGTCGCCGCGTTCGTGACGCGGAGGACAGCCCCGACGGCGAGGTCGAGCGAGTCGGCCGGGAGGTCGGCCGTGTCGGGGGCCAGCTCGTAGCTGACGAACTCGACCGTGAAGGCCCCGCCGTCGAGCGGAGCGGTTTCGCCCCGGCGGAGGAGAAGCTCGCCCGGTGCATTCGCCGCTGCGCTGCCGCTCATCATCGCGCTCGGGAAGACGGCGACGTAGAGGTCCTCGTCTACGAACGGCTGGACGTGCGGGTGCTGGATCCACTGCTCGGCGTCCGACTGGTAGACCACGTTCGCCGTCTCGAACTGCTTCCCGTTGGGCGCGGCCACGTCGAGCGCGTAGACCGTCCGGCCGCGGTCGTTGAAGTGCTTGCCGTCGTAGGTCACCGTCCAGCCCTCGACGGTCTTGGTCTGGCCGAGCTGGAGGATGAAGTTGTCCCGGCTGCCGCGGAGGTCGGCCCCCTGACCGTCCGAGAGCGGGTCGTTGAAGATGGTGGACGCGAAGATGCCGAGCAGCATCAAGGCGAAGCCGACATGCGTGAGCGAGCCGCCGGCGAGGCGGAGGTTGCCGCGCGCGATGCGCCAGAGCACCGAGCCGTTGCCGTAGAAGGCGAAGAACGCCGCGAAGAGGAGGAGGAGGAGCATCAGGCTCTGCCCGTAGCTCGCCCAGAACGCCTCGACCCCGCCCCCGAGGCCAGCCTCCATTGCCTGCGCGGGCTGCACCGCCATCGCCGCGCCCGTCGTCAGCGGGACGAATGGGGTCAGGACGAGCACGGCGGCCGTCGAGGCGACCGTCAGCGCGAGCGGCCGCATGAGCGCCCGGTTGACGTTCTCGACCGTCATCTTCTTCCACCAGAACATCTGCCCCAGGCCCGCCAGCGAGGCGATGACGACGGCGAGCGGGAGCGTCCAGGTGTTGTAGAACGAGACCGCCACGCCGGCCGGGTTGTCGCGGAAGATGCGCCCGAGGATCGGCGCGCTCGTCCCGACGATGATGACCAGGCCGAGCAGGCAGAGCGTCAGCGCCCCGGTGAAGATCATGGACTCGCGGCTGAGCGTGGCCGGCGGCGTGCGCGGCGCGGGCAGGTCCTTGTAACGGAGCGCGAAGAGGCCGAAGCCGACGACGCCCATCGTCAGGATCCAGACGAGGAGCTGGTTGTAGAGGCCGAGGTCCACGAACGAGTGGACGCTCACGTCGCCGAGAATCCCGCTCCGGGTCAGGAAGGTCGAGTAGACCACGAACATGAACGCCGAGATCGAGAGCAGGAGCGCGCTCTTGTGCCCGGCGGCGCTCTTCTTCTGGACGATCATCGCGTGGATCGCCGCGATCCCGAAGAGCCACGGCACGAGCGAGGAGTTCTCGACCGGGTCCCACGCCCAGTAGCCGCCGAAGGACAGCGTGACGTAGGCCCAGTAGCCGCCCATCACGATCCCGACCCCGAGGACCAGCGTGGCGAAGAGCGTCCACGGCAGCGCCGGGCGCACCCACTCGGTGTAGCGCCGCGTCCACAGCCCGGCCACCGCGAAGGCGAAGGGCACCATCATCGCCGCGAACCCCGTGAAGAGCGTCGGCGGGTGGATCGTCATCCAGTAGTTCTGGAGCAGGTCGTTGAGGCCGTTGCCGTCGGGCGGGACGTAGCCGGCGACCTGGAGCACCGGCGCGTCGGGGTACTTGGCCGCCAGCGTCAGGAACGGCGAGGCCCCGATGCTCAGGCCACCGAGCTTGAGGCCCGCCACCATCGAGAGCAGGAACACCTGCCCGAGCGCGAAGACCGCGAGCACCGGCGGCTCGAACGTCCGCCGCAGCTCGGCATCGCGCCCGGAGGCGGGGCGGCTGCCCCAGCGGATCAGGGCCGCCCCGAAGGCCGCGTTGAGGACGATCCAGAGGAGGAACGAGCCTTCCTGCCCGGCCCACGTCGCGGCAATCGTGAAGTAGGCCGGGAGGCCGTTGCCGGAGTTCTGGTAGACGTAGGCGTACTGGTACTGGTGCGTCGCAAAGAGGAAGACGAGCAGGCCGAAGGCCGCGACGCTCGCCCCGAGCAGGACGAACCAGCCGCCGCGCCCGAGCCGCGTCCACGCCTCGGCCTCGGCGGGCCGCTGCGTGGCCTGGAAGAAGGCGACGCCCGAGAGGACCGCCGCCACGAGGGCGACGAGGATGAGGAGGCTCCCGAGCGTTCCGATCATGGCGGTGAGGGCTGGGCAAGGACGAGGGGCAGCATACGCATGGACCCCGCCTCCAGCGCCCGGTTCACCGTTTTTTCCGTCGCTGCGGCGGCCTGGGCGGGGAAATGTCCTTTGTGACTTGCATTTGTGGGGCAGAGGTTGTATGATGAGGCAGGTACTTCATGTCTACTTGATCTACCTGCGAGGTCCGTCATGACACGCTATCCTCTCTCTCTCTCTCTCGTTTGCGCAGCGCTCCTTGTGCTCGCGCCTGACGCTCAAGCTCAGGAGGACCAGCAGAACGCGGCTTGCATCATCAACCGCGAGATCGCTATCGTCGTCCCGAACGACCCCTCGATCCAGTTTCTCATCGAGATCTGGACCCTCGACGATTACCTCGAGGCCCAAGACCCTGGCGGGGCGTCCACCTTCCCATTTTATACCTACACCACGCCGCGATCCGACCCGGACGGGCCTGGAGGTAACCCCCCGAATCCCTGCGTGTGGACGGCCGAGACGAACTTTGCGCAGGCGGAGCCCGATCCGCTGCCGAGTACCGGCAACCCGGCTTTCCTCCCACCGAACACCCCTTACGTCATCGACATCCTCCCGCTCCGCGCGGGTGCCCCCCAGCGCACCTTCACCTACGCGCTCTGTGCCTCGGACGGCCTCGACCCCAGCAACTACCCGGCCTATGACCCTC
>JBBSMV010000203.1:0-5672 GCA_038232975.1 Rhodothermales bacterium | reverse complement strand
CATGTTGGCGCGGGGAGACCCCCGATGCCATCGACCACGCCAGATCGGACGATCACACGTCTGACCACCCGTCACGCACGCATGGATCTCGGAAGCCCTCTTGCGCGGGCAGAAGGTGGGGGGGGGGTGGGGGCGGGGGGGGGCGGGGCCGGGTTTCCCCCCCCTCCTCCCACCCCCCAAACCAACAGAAAGCCTCCGGATTTGGTATGAGTCAGTATACTACCCCCGACCCACCAACCCCGCCCGCCGTGAACGTCGCCTGCATCGGCGGAGGCCCCGCCGGCCTCTTCCTCTCGATCCTCCTCAAAAAGGCCCGCCCCGCCTGGCCCGTCGCCGTCTACGAGCAGAACCCGCGTGGCAACACCTTCGGCTGGGGCATCGTCTTCTCCGACGGCACGATGGAGAACCTCCGCGCCGCCGACGAGGTGGTGGCGCGCGAGACCGAGGCCAGCCTCGCCCACTGGGACGACATCGAAGTGCATTTCAAAGGCGAGGTGCTCCGGTCCTCCGGGCACGGGTTCATCGGGGTCGGGCGGCACCGGTTCCTGGAGATTCTGAGCGCCCGCGCCGAAGCCGTCGGCGTCGCGCTGCATTATGAGTGCCGGGTGGACGATCCGGCGACGCTCGGGGCCGAACTCATCGTTGGGAGCGACGGGATCAACAGCGCCGTCCGGGAGAGCCTCGCCGAGCACGTCCGGCCGACGGTCGAGCCGCAGCACAACCGCTTCACCTGGCTCGGGACGCACCGCCCGTTCGAGGCGTTCACGTTCTTCTTCGAGGAGACCGCGTGGGGCTGGTTCCAGGCCCACTGCTACCAGTTCTCGGCCGACACGAGCACCTTCATCGTCGAATGCACCGACGAGACCTGGCACGCCGCCGGCCTCGACCGGATGACGAAGCCCGAGGGCATCGCCTTCTGCGAGCGGCTCTTCGCCGACGCCCTCGCGGGCTACGCGCTGCTCGACAACAGCCCCCACCTCGCCGGCCCGGCGATGTGGATCCAGTTCCCAAAGGTCACCAACGAGTGCTGGCACCACGGGAACGCCGTCCTCCTCGGCGACGCCGCGGCGACGGCCCACTTCTCGATCGGTAGCGGGACCAAGCTCGCCCTCGAGAGCGCCATTGCGCTGGCCGACAAGCTGCTCGGTAGTGAGGGTGGGGACCTGTGCGCCGTGCTCGATGCCTACGAGGAGGAGCGGCGGGTCGAGACCCTGCGGCTCCAGAACGCGGCGCGCAACTCGACCGAGTGGTTCGAGACGGTCGAGCGGCGGGGGCACCTCGCCCCGGAGCAGTTCGCCTACAGCCTGCTCACCCGGAGCCAGCGCGTGAGCCACGAGAACCTCCGCCTCCGCGACGCCGCCTGGCTCGAAGGCTACGAGGCGTGGTGGGCCGGGCAGGAAGCGGCCGAGGCCGTCCCGCCGATGTTCGTGCCCTTCCGCGTGCGCGGCCTCACGCTCGTCAACCGCGTCGCCGTCTCGCCGATGGCGATGTACTCGGCCTCGGACGGCGTCGTGACGGACTTCCACCTCGTCCACCTCGGGCAGCGGGCGCTCGGCGGGGCCGGCCTCGTCTTCACCGAGATGACGTGCCCCTCGCCCGAGGCCCGCATCACGCCGGGCTGCGCCGGGCTCTGGAGCGACGAGCAGCAGGCGGCCTACGCCCGGATCGTCCGGTTCATTCACGCCAACAGCCCGGCGAAGGTCGCCCTCCAGCTCGGCCACGCCGGGCGCAAAGGCTCGGTCAAAAAACCGTGGGAGGCCGGGGGCGACGACAACACCCCGCTCGATGCCGAGAGCTGGGCGCTGCTTGCGCCCTCGCAGCTCCCCTACCTCCCGCACAACCAGACGCCGCGCGCGATGGACCGGGACGAGATGGACCGGGTACGCGACGAGTTCGCCGCCGCCGCCCGGCGCGGGGCCGAGGCCGGGTTCGACTGGCTCGAGCTCCACTGCGCCCACGGCTACCTCCTCTCGTCGTTCCTCTCGCCGCTGACCAACCAGCGGACGGACGCCTACGGCGGCTCGCTGGAGAACCGCCTCCGGTATCCGCTGGAGGTCTTCGATGCCCTCCGCGCCGTCTGGCCGGAGGAGCGCCCGATGAGCGTCCGCCTCTCGGCCGTCGACTGGGTCGAGGGCGGGACGACGGTCGAGGACGCGGTGGCGATGGCGCGGGCGTTCTACGCGCACGGGGCCGACCTCATTGACGTGTCGAGCGGGCAGGTGCACCCCGAGCAGGCCCCGGTCTACGGGCGGATGTGGCAGACGCCCTTCGCCGAGCGCATCCGGCTCGAGACCGGCGCGCCGGTGATGGCCGTGGGGAATATCTACGAGCCGGACCACGTCAACTCGATCCTCGCCGCCGGCCGAGCCGACCTCTGCCTGCTGGCCCGGCCGCACCTCGGCGTCCCGCACTGGACCCTCCGCGCCGCCGCCGAGCTGGGCTACGCCGACCAGTGGTGGCCGCCTCAGTACGCTTCCGGCAAGCGCCAGCTCGAACGCACCTTCGAGCGGCAAAAGGAGATGAACCCATGAGCGTAACGCCCCGGCCTCTCGATGGCCTCCACGCCGTCGTCACCGGTGGCGGCCGGGGCATCGGCGCGGCGATCACGCGGCGGCTCGCGGCGATGGGGGCGGCGGTCTCGCTCATGGGCCGCACCGAAGTGCCGCTCCGCGCCCTCGCCGACGAGCTGAGCGAGGCGCACCGGCAGCGCTTCGCCGCCGTGCCGGTGGACGTAACCGACGAGGCCCGTGTTGAGGCGGCCTTCGCCGAGGCCCGCGCCGCGCTCGGGCCGGTCGCGGTCCTCGTCAACAACGCCGGGGCCGCCGACAGCGTGCCGTTCTCGAAGATGGAGCCGGCACGGTGGGACGCGATGCTCGACGTCAACCTGACGAGCGCCTACCGCTGCACGCGCTGCGCCCTGCCCGACATGACAGCGGCGGGCTGGGGCCGGATCGTCAACATCGCCAGTACCGCCGGGGTGACGGGCTATCCCTACATCACGGCCTACTGCGCCGCCAAGCACGGCCTCGTCGGGCTGACGCGGGCGCTCGCGCTCGAGGTCGTCAAAAGCGGCATCACCGTCAACGCTGTCTGCCCCGGCTACACCGACACGGACCTCGTCGCAGGCTCCGTCGAGACGCTCGTCGGGAAAACGGGCCGCTCGGCCGAGGAGCTGCGGGCCGGCTTCGAGCGGCAGAGCCCGCTCGGGCGGATGCTCCGGCCCGAGGAGGTGGCGAGCGCCGTGGCGTGGCTGTGCCACCCGGAGCAGGCCGCCGTCACCGGGCAGCGCCTGATTATCTCGGGCGGGGAAGTGCTCTAGGCGCTAGCTTCGGGGACGCCGCCACCCACTTCGCCCTGCCGATGAACCCCGCGACCTTCTCACCCGCGACCTTCTCGCCCGCGACCTTCTCGCCCGAGCACTTCCGCTGGTCCTTTGCCGACCGCGTCGCCACCGTCACCCTGAACCGGCCCGAGCGGAAGAACCCGCTCACGTTCGAGTCCTACGCCGAGCTGCGCGACACCTTCCGCGCCCTCGTCTACGCCGACGACGTCAAGGCCGTCGTGCTCGCGGGCGCGGGCGGCAACTTCTCCTCCGGCGGCGACGTCCACGAGATCATCGGCCCGCTGATGGAGATGGACATGCCCGCGCTCCTCCGGTTCACCCGGATGACGGGCGATCTCGTGAAGGCGATCCGCGGCTGCCCGCAGCCCGTCGTGGCGGCCGTGGATGGCGTTTGCGTCGGCGCGGGCGCGATCCTGGCGATGGCCTCGGACCTCCGCGTGGGGACGCCGGAGAGCAAGGTCGCCTTCCTCTTCACGCGCGTCGGGCTGGCGGGGTGCGACATGGGCGCGTGCGCCATCCTCCCCCGGATCATCGGGCAGGGCCGCGCCGCCGAGCTGCTCTACACCGGCCGCTCGATGCGCGGCGACGAGGCCCACGCCTGGGGCTTCTACAACCAGCTCGCCGCCCCGGAGGAGGTGCTCGACCGGGCGCACGACCTCGCCCACACGCTCGCCCACGGCCCGACGTTCGCCCACATGATGACCAAGACGATGCTCGACCAGGAGTGGAGCATGGGCCTCGAGCAGGCCATCGAGGCCGAGGCGCAGGCGCAGGCGGTCTGTATGCAGACGCACGACTTCGAGCGCGCCTACCGCGCCTTCGTCGAAAAGGAGAAGCCCGTGTTCGAGGGGGACTGAGGGAGGGAAGGGAGGGAAGAAATAAAACCCACAAAGGTACCGAGACCGTCGCGCTTCGATCCATCGTCCCATGACCCACCTCGACCTCCCGTTCTTCGACGACCGCCACCGGGAGCTTGCCCTCGACCTCGGCGCGTGGGCGGCGGCGCACGTTGAGGAAGACCCCGGCGACGAGGCGGCGGCGTGCCGGGCGCTCGTCCGGGCGTTGGGCGAGGCGGGGTGGCTGCGGCTGTGCGTGCCCGCGCCCGCCGGGCGGCACGAGCGGCTCGACGTGCGGAGCCTCTGCCTCGCCCGCGAAACCCTCGGCTACCGCTCGGCCCTCGCCGACTTCGCCTTTGCGATGCAGGGCCTCGGCAGCGGGCCGCTCTCGCTCTTCGGTACCGACGCACAGCAGAGGCGGTATCTGCCCGCCGTCGCTCGGGGCGAAAGCATCGCGGCCTTCGCGCTCTCCGAGGCCGCAGCCGGCTCCGACGTGGCCGCCCTCGCCACGACCGCCGAGGCCGACGGCTACGGCTTCGTCCTCAACGGCGAGAAGACCTGGATCTCGAATGCCGGCATCGCCGACTTCTACGTCGTCTTCGCCCGCACCGGCGAGGGGCCGCGCGGGCTGAGCGCGTTCGTCGTGGACGCCGGTGCGCCCGGCCTCAGCGTCACCGAGACGATCCCGCTGATCGCGCCGCACCCGCTCGGCACGCTCGCCTTCGCCGGCTGCCGGGTGCCGCGCGCGGCGCTCATTGGGCAGCCCGGTGAAGGGATGAAGATCGCGCTTGCCACGCTCGACGTGTTCCGCACGACCGTCGGGGCCGCCGCAATCGGCCTCGCCCGCCGGGCGCTCGACGAGACCCTCCGCCACGTCCGCCGCCGCGAGGTCTTCGGCGGGACGCTCGCCGACCTGCCCGTGGTCCAGAGCAAGCTCGCCGCGATGGCGACCGAGATAGACGCGAGCGCCGGGCTGGTCTACCGCGCCGCGTGGACGAAGGACGCCGGGGCCGAGCGCGTCACGAAGGAGGCCGCGATGGCGAAAGCCTATGCCACCGAGGCCGCGCAGCGCGTGATAGATGCCGCCGTGCAGCTCTTCGGCGGCCACGGCGTCACCGTCGGCTCGGTCGTCGAACGGCTCTACCGCGATGTCCGGCCGCTTCGTATCTATGAGGGCGCGACCGAGATTCAGCACCTCGTCATCGCCCGGCAGGTGCTGAAGGAGGCCGGGGAGAGAGAGGAGAGAGAGGAGAGAGAGGAGAGAGACAAGCAAAACCAGGAAAGTTAGCGAGACCGTCGCGCTCCGCGCCTGTAGGAGCGATGGGCTGCGCCGAGCCTTCGGGTTCCTTGTGGTCGCCCGAGGACTGGCACCACGTTCACCGTCTCACCGCCATGCGCATCCTTCAACCACCAGACTGGGCACGGCCGAAGGGCTACGCGAACGGGGTGCTCGCCGAGGGCCACCTGCTCTTCGTCGCCGGGCAGATCGGGTG
>JBBSMV010000202.1:0-5736 GCA_038232975.1 Rhodothermales bacterium | reverse complement strand
GCGCTCGTCGGGCGTGGTGATCCGCACGAAGCCGTCGGTGCGCAGGCTGCGGGCGGCCTCGTCCCAGGTGAGGCGCTCGCTGCGGAGCGTCTTGCCGGTCTCGGTCTCGACCACCACCTCGCCCTCGGCCACGAAGCGCCGCTCGGCGTCGAAGTAGAGGAGCCGGTCGGCGACGACGGTTGCGCTCGGTGCCCCGGCCTCGTCGAAAATCCGGGCCTCGACGCGGGCCGTGTCTCCCGGCGCAACGGGGCCGAAGCGGGCGAAGGTGCTGTCGGCGCGCTCGAAGCGCGCGAGGTAGGGGGCGCGGACAACGGCGCGCGGCCGGTCGCCGAGGGCGAGCGAGAGCGTCACGTCCCACGTCTCCTGGCTCGGCGTCTCCTCGAGGGGCACGTCGGACGGGATCGTGTCGGTGCGGCGCGCGCAGCCGGCCAGGAGCACGAGCGCTCCCAGCACGAGCGCGGCGAGCGGGAGGACGAGGGAAACGCGAGCGGGCACGGGCACGGGCGGGAGTCGCGCGAAGATACGCCGCTGCCTCGCGACGGTCCCGCTCCCAACGTTTCGAAAGGACCGGATCGTGTTACGAGGATACCGTCCCAGTGCGGATGTATGGGAGCATAGGCGTGAGCTTCCAGGCTTGGGCTGAGCCACTCCCACACCCTAGCCTCCCCTACCCCTGCCCTTCCCTCCGGCTTTGCCTCTGCGTTTTTGTTGCGCGTGCGCGTCGCGCTATCGCCCCGTCTGGTACGATATTAGACAGAACGTCCGGACGACCCGGCTCTCCCAGTCCAGCCCTCAGCCCGCTTCCACCTGCCGCAACCCCCATGAGCTTCTCCTTCCAGAGCGTCGCCCCCGACACCGCCGTCGTCCGCATCGGCAAAGCGCTCGACTTCCGCAACGCCGCCGAGTTCAAGTCGGCCTCTCAGGACCAGATCCAGGAGGGCACCCGGAACTTCATCCTCGACTTCTCCGGCACCGGCATCCTGGACTCGACCGGCCTCGGGGCGATCTTCTCGCTCTACCGCCAGCTCACGCCGCTCGGCGGGCAGGTCGTCTTCGCCGCCGTGAGCCGGCCGGTGCAGGTCGTCGTCCAGCTCACGCGGACGTACAAGGTCTTCCGGCAGTACCCGACGGTCGAGGCGGCGCACCAGCAGCTCCAGACCCGCACCGCCCCGAGCGGGAGCCGTGCCGGTGCTGCTTAGGACCCCGCCCCTCGCGCTCTTCGAAGGACTCCCCGCCACGACCTCGGTCGCCATGACCTCGGTGCAGTCCCAGTTCACCAACCTCGACACCGTCATCGCCGAGGTCCACCCGCTCCTCGAGGCGTGGGGCCGCGAGGCCGCGCTCGTCCTGCCGGTCAAGGAGACGCAGCTCGACCAGATGCGCCTGGCCGTCCACGAGTGGATCGCCAACCTGGTCCAGCACGCGGACTTCGGGGACCGCCGGCCGCTGATCGAGCTGAGCCTCTCACTCGACGAGCACGACATTCACTGCGTCGTCGAGGACAACTCGGTCGGGTTCGACTTCGGGCGGCAGCTCGAGGCGCAGCGCGCCAAGCTCGAGGCCGAGCGCCAAGCTCGAGGCCGAGCGCCTCGCCGAGCGCGGGCGCGGGCTGCTCATCATGCTCGACGGCACCGACAGCCTGCGCTATTTTCCCCTCCCCGCTGCCGGCGAGCCTCGGCAGCGCCTCGAATTCTGGATCTCCGTTACCCCGACGCCATGCCTCAGCACTCCATCCTGATCGCCGAGGACAACCCGACGCTTCGGCGGCTCCTCGAGTACCGGCTCGGGAAGCTCTACGACGTGCGCGCCGCCCAGAACGGCGCGGAGGCGCTCGCGCTCGTCGAAGAGGCCGTCCCGGACCTCATCGTCTCGGACATCATGATGCCCAAGATGGACGGCTTCGCGCTCTTCTCGCTCCTCCGCCAGGACGAGCGCACGCGCACGATCCCGTTCATCTTCCTGACGGCCAAGACCGACGACCCGAGCCGCTTCCGCAGCCTCGGCGAGGGCGTCGACGACTACATCACGAAGCCGTTCGACATCGAGTTTCTGCTGACCCGCATCGAGCGCATCCTCGAGCGCATCGCGCTCCACCAGCAGCAGCTCAACGCCCGCATCGGGCGCGACTTCTCGGACCGCCTCCTGCCGAAGTCGATGCCCCAGGTCCCCGGCTACCGGACGTTTTTCTACACCAAGCCCGTCGGCGACGGCGGCGGCGACCTCTTCGACTGGACCGAGATCCGGCCCGGCTCCTACCTCTTCACCGTCGGCGACATCATGGGCAAGGGCTTGCAGGCCAAGTTCTACGCCTTCTCGTTCCTCTCCTACATCCGCTCGACGATCCACGCCGTCCTCGAGCAGACCGACTCGCCGGCCGACCTGATGCGCCGCGTCAACGAGATGCTGGTCCGCGACGAGCTGCTCGACGAGACCTTCGCCTCGCTCCTGATCATGCGCTGGGAGCCGGCGACCAACACCGTCACCTATGCCAATGCCGGGCACTGCCGCCCCATCTTCGTCACCCCGGACCGCTCCGGCATCGTCGAGCACTCGGAGCTGGTGCTCGGGCTCGAGGCGCAGGAGGACTACACAGACCGGAGCTTCCAGATTCCGCCCGGCAGCGCGCTCGTCACCTACACCGACGGCCTGATCGAGCAGGTCGCCGACGGCGGCGAGCCGTTCGGCGAGAAGGGCGTGGCGGCGGCGGCGGCGAAGGCGCTCCGCACCGAGCAGCCGGTGCAGTCCATGCTCAAGGGCCTCCTCCGCCAGAGCGCCGAGCCGCGCTTCGCCGACGACATCCTCGTCTTCTGGCTCGAGCGGCAGGCCGTCGGGCAGACCGCCGAGGTCTCCGCCGCCGTGCCGGCCACGACTGCCGCCTGAGCAGACCCGGTTTTACTGTAGCGATTCCCGTAGGGGCGACCGGCCGGTCGCCCCTACTCTTTTATCCCGCCTCAGGCGCCCAGGCTGCGACGCGGTCGGCGATGTAGGCGCGCGCGTTCTCGGCCGGGATGCGCGCCTGCTGCATCGAGTCGCGGTCGCGGAGGGTCACCGTGCCGTCCTCCAGGGTCTCGCCGTCAACAGTGAGGCAGAAGGGGGTGCCGATCTCGTCCTGCCGCCGGTAGCGCTTGCCGACGGAGCCCTTCTCGTCATAGAACACGTTGAACTGCCGGCGCAGGTCGTCCTCGATGCGGTGGGCGACGTCCGGCATCCCCTCCTTCTTGACGAGCGGGAAGACGGCGGCCGTATAAGGCGCTATTTCGGGGTGGAACTTGAGCACGGACCGCGTCGCCCCGTCCACCTCCTCCTCGCGGTAGGCGTCGCAGAGCAGCATCAGGATCGTCCGGTCGAGGCCGACGGAGGTCTCGACGACGTAGGGGATGTAGCGCTCCTGCGCCTGAGGGTCGAAGTATTCCATCTTCTTGCCCGAGAACTCCTGGTGCCGGCTCAGGTCGTAGTCGGTGCGGCTGTGGATGCCCTCGACCTCTTGCCAGCCCATCGGGAACTCGTACTGCACGTCTTGGGCGGCATCAGCGTAGTGAGCGAGCTTCTCGTGCTCGTGCCAGCGGAGCTTGCTCTGGCGGACGCCGTTGGCGAGGTGCCACTGCATCCGCTTCTCGCTCCATTCCTCGTAGGCCGCCATCTGCTCACCGGGCTTGACGAAGTACTGCATCTCCATCTGCTCGAACTCGCGCATCCGAAATATGAACTGCCGCGCCACTATTTCATTCCTGAATGCCTTGCCGATCTGCGCGATCCCGAAGGGCACCTGGAGGCGGGCCGTCTCCTGGACGCTCTGGTACTGGACGAAGATGCCCTGCGCGGTCTCGGGCCGGAGGTAGACCTTGCTCTCGGAGTCCGCCGCCGCGCCGACGTAGGTCTCGAACATCAGGTTGAACTGCCGCACGTTCGTCCAGTCGAACGCGCCGGAGTCGGGGCTGCGGATCTCCTCGTCCATGATGACGGCGTGGAGCGCCCCGGCGGGGTCGTCGGCGTTGAGGGCGGCCACGAGGCGGTCGTGGACGCGCTCGGCCTCGTCGTCCTTGCCCTTGCGCCGGAGCTTCTCGACGTGGCCCTCGATGAGCTGGTCGGCGCGGTAGCGCATCTTCGAGGCGCGGTCGTCGATCAGCGGGTCGCTGAAGGCATCCACGTGACCTGAGGCCTTCCACACCGTCGGGTGCATCAGGATGGCCGCATCGAGGCCCTCGATGTTGTCGTGCCGGTAGACCATCGCCCGCCACCACCGCTCGCGGACGTTGCGCTTGAGCTCGACGCCGAGCGGGCCGTAGTCGTAGACGGCTGAGAGGCCCCCGTAGATCTCGGAGGAGGGAAAGATGAAGCCGCGCCGCTTCGAGAGCGAGACGATGGTGTCGAGGTCGGGCATGGGGGCCAGTCGGGAGTCGGGAGTCGGGAGTCGGAAAGTAGACGCCTCGACCCAGTTGCTTCCACCCGAAACGACGAACAAGCGGCCAAAACGGGCGGCGGTCCCAGCTCCACCTCGCCGACCCGCGTCGGGCAGCCTACATTCCCACCGCCTGCTTCTCTCTCCGCTGTGCCTCCCTCCGAGACTCTTTCTCCCGACACGGGTATTTCCGGCCCTCACCGCGTTCGCCGCGACGCGGGTATCGTAGCCCTCGCCGCGTTCGCGCTCTTTGCCTCGACGCTCTCGGCGAACTTTGCGCTTGCGCACGACAGCCTCAGCTACCTCCGCGCCATCGAGGCGGGGACGCGGGAGGGGCTTTTCCACCCGCACCACCTCTTCTACAACGCGGCGGCGGCGCTCTGGCTCGGCCTCGCGCGGGCGCTCGGCGTCGGGGGTGACGGGGCCGTGGTCGTGTCGCTCCTGAACGCCGTCTTCGGGGCGCTCTCGGCCGGCCTCGTGTTCGCTCTGCTTTGCGGTCGCGGGGGCGTGCCGCGTCCGCTCGCCTTGGCCGGGGCAGCGGGCGTGGTCGGCTCGTTCGGGTTCTGGTTCTACAGCGTGTGCGTCGAGGTCTACCTGATCCCCCTGTTCTTTCTCCTGGCTACGCTCTACGCTCTCACCGCCGACCGGCTGACGCCGAGGCGGCTCGCGGTCGTGGGGGTGCTGCATGGCCTCGCGATGGTATTCCACCAGGTTCACGTGCTCTTCGGCTTCGTCGTGCTCGCGGCGGTGTGGGTGCGGTGCGGCGATCCGGAGGGGCGAACGGCGCAGAGCCTCGGGTTCTATCTCGGCGCGGGGGCGGTCGTCGTGGTGGCGAGCTACGGAGCGGTGCTCGCCGCGCTCGGCCTCGGGTCGCCGGCCGAGGCGTGGCGGTGGTTCACCGAGTACGCGCAGAACGAGAGCTACTGGAACCCGGTGGCCGTCTCTACGGCGGCGAAGGCGGGGGTCGGCTTCACGCGGTCGTTCGTGGGGATGCACTTCGCGTTTGCGCTCGAGCCGGTGCAGGCGCTCATGCAGCGGGCGTTCCCGGACAAGTTTCTCACCGACGAGGTGTTCCTCGTGCAGGACCTGGGCGCGCCCGCAGCCTACGCGCTGCTAGGGCTGGCGACGGCGGCTGGCCTCGCGCTCGCTGGGGCCTTTGCCCTCGGGCTGCGCCGCGTCTGCTCGCTGCCGCCGCGCCCGGCGAAGCTCGTCCTCCCGACGGCGGTATGGCTCGGTGTCTACACGCTCTTCTTCTTTTTCTGGGAGCCGCACAACGTCGAGTTCTGGATTCCGCAGTCGGTGTGCGTGTGGCTGCTCGTCGTGCTCTTCTGGAGCGC
>JBBSMV010000201.1:0-5736 GCA_038232975.1 Rhodothermales bacterium | reverse complement strand
TGTTCGCGTGGGTCGTCCGCTATGCCCTCTTCGCGCTCGCCGCGCCCGAGGCGGTGACGTGGATGATCGTGGGCGGCGTGCTCCTCCATGGCATCTGCTACGACTTCTTCTTCGTGACGGGCCAGATTTACGTCGAGAAGAAGTCGACCCCGGCGGTGCGCGGGCAGGCACAGGGCCTGCTCGTGCTCGTGACGTATGGCGTCGGGATGCTGATCGGGGCGCAGGTGGCGGGGCGGGTCTACAATGGCTTCCTCGACGGCCGCGCCGGGCTCCCGCTCGCCGAGTGGACGCAGTTCTGGTGGATCCCCGCCGGATTCGCCGCCGCCGTGCTCGTCCTCTTCATCCTCTTCTTCCACGACCGCGTGGACCGCGACCCCGAGGCCGTCGCGCCGAGCGCCGACGCGCCGGACGCGTCGCTCACGCCGGCTCCTGAAGTGGGCGTCCCTGCTCCTCGCGCTACCTGATCCTGTTATGAATCCGATCATGAACCCGACGCTCATCACGCGCCGCCAGGCGATTCACCGCATCGGCCTCACGCTCGGCGGGATCGCCACGGCTCCCGTGCTCTCCGGCCTGCTCGGCGGGTGCACCACGCCCTCGGGCGAGGCCGCCGCATCCTACGCCTACCAGGCCCTCGGCGAAGGGCAGCAGCGCACGCTCGCCGCGCTCGTTGACCGGATCATCCCGGCGACGGACACGCCCGGCGCGGCCGAGGCCGGCGTGCCGCAGTTCATCGACAAGATGCTCGCCGAGTGGTATGCCCCTGAGGATCGCAATGCGTTCCTCGCCAGTCTCACCGAAATCGACGCCCGCGCCGAGGGCGGGTCGTTTGCCGACCTCGACGAAGAGGCGCAGCGGGCGTTCGTCGAGGCGCTCGACGCCGAGACCTACGACCTCAGCGCCGCCGAACCGGCCCTGAGTGAGGACGCGGCCGAAGCCGGGCAAGAAGGGACGTACAACGTCGAAGAGGAACAGAACCAGCAGGTCGCGGGGGCGCAGGGCGACCTCGGCGACGCGATGGACGACGAGCAGGAACCCGGTTCCCAGGCGGCGGCGGGTAATCGGGCCGGGACCGGCGAGACGGGCGGCGACCCCAACGCCCGCCCGCCCGCCGCAGAAGTCGAGGTCAACCCCGACGCGCCGCCGTTCTTCCGACAGCTCAAGGAGCTCACGCTCGCCGGCTACTACACGTCCGAGGTCGGCGCGTCCGAGGAGCTCCGGTGGAACCCGGCCCCTGGGCGCTACGACGCCGACGTTCCCTTTTCCGAGATCGGCCGCGCCTGGGCCTGAGCCCAGCGGCGAGCTACGAATGACGAGTGCCGAGTGGCTCGTCGAACCCTCATCCCTATGCAGCATAACCACCACGACGCTTCCCTCATCGACAAAATCCGGACGGTCAGCATCCAGACCTCCGAGCCCTACGACGCGATTGTCATCGGGTCGGGGATCTCGGGCGGCTGGGCGGCCAAGGAACTGACCGAGAAGGGGATGAAAACGCTCGTCCTCGAGCGCGGCCGGAACGTCGAGCACGGCACCGACTACGTCACCGAGCACCGCGCGCCGTGGAATACCCCGTTCCGCGGGCGCGGCGACCGCCGCCGCATCGAGGAGCGCCAGTTCCGCCAGTCCAAGGCTGGCCCGTTCAACGAGAACACGGCCCACTGGTACGTCGACGACGTGGACCACCCGTACCAGACGGCGGCGGATGATGCGGCCGACGAGTTCCTGTGGGTGCGCGGCCACCACCTCGGCGGGCGCTCGCTGATGTGGGGCCGCCAGTGCTACCGGCTGAGCGAGATGGACTTCACCGCGAACGAGCGCGAGGGGCGCGGCACGCGCTGGCCCATCGGCTACGCCGACGTCGAGCCGTGGTACGGCTACGTCGAGCGGTTCGCCGGGATCTCGGGCGAGGCGCTCGGGCTGCGGCAGGTGCCCGACAGCGAGTTCCTGCCGCCGATGCCGCTGACGGCCGTCGAGCAGCACGTCAAGCGCGCCGTCGAGCAGCGGTGGCCCGTGCGGAACTTCACGATCGGCCGCTCGGCCGTGCTCACCCAGGCGCACCAGGGCCGCAACGGGTGCCACTACTGCGGGCCGTGCGACCGCGGCTGCACGCCGGGGTCGTACTTCTCCTCGCTCTCCTCCACGCTCCCCGCCGCGCAGGCGACGGGCAACCTCACCGTCCGCCCCAACTCGATTGTCCACTCGCTCATCTACGACGAGGCGACCGACCGCGTCACCGGCGTCCGCGTCGTGGACCGCGAGACGAAGGAGGCGCTCGAGTTCTACGGCAAGCTCGTCTTCCTGAACGCGAGCGCGCTCGGGACGGCGCAGGTCCTCCTCAACTCGAAGCCGTCCCGGTTCTCCGACGGGCTCGGCAACCAGTCGGGCCTGCTCGGCAAGGGGATCATGGACCACCACTTCAAGTGCGGCGCGACGGGCGAGGTGGCGGGCTACGAGGACCGCTACACGTTCGGGAACCGGCCCAACGGCATCTACATCCCGCGCTTCCAGAACCTCCCGTGGGAGCCGTCCACGAAGCGCGACTTCACGCGCGGCTACGGCTACCAGGGCGGCTCGTGGCGCAACGGCTGGGGCCGCGCCGCGGCCGAGGCTGGCGTCGGCGAGTCGCTCAAGAACAGCCTCCGCACGCCCGGCCCGTGGACCGTCCTCATGCTCCCGTTCGGCGAGACGCTTGCCTACGACGACAACCGGATCGAGCTCACCGGCGAGACCGACCAGTGGGGGCTTCCGGTCCCGCGCATCGTCGGCTCCATCCGCGACAACGAGCTGCGGATGCGCGAGGGCATGAAGAGCGACGGGGCCGAGATGCTGGAAGCCGCCGGCGCGACGAACATCGACGTGTTCGACAACGCCTACCGGCTCGGCGAGGGCATCCACGAGATGGGCACGGCCCGGATGAGCGCCACGCCCGAGACCGGATGCCTCGACAAGTGGAACCGCGTCCACGAAGTCCCCAACCTCTACGTCACCGACGGCGCGTGCATGACGAGCTCGGGCTGCCAGAACCCGTCGCTGACTTACATGGCCCTCACCGCCCGCGCCGTCGATCACGCCGTCGAAGCGATGAAGCGGGGGGACCTGAAGGTTTGAGAACGGGGGAGCGTATGAACACGCCCTCCCTCCTCCTCTCCCTTTCCCCTTTCACCTCCTCTCCACCATGAAACGCCGCACCTTCGTCCGCACTGCCGCTGCCGCCTCGGTAGCGCCCCTCATCGTCCCGCGCCACGTCCTCGGCGGGCCGGGCTTCCTCGCGCCGAGCGACACGGTGAACATCGCCGGGATCGGCGTCGGCGGGATGGGCGCGTCGAACATGGCGGCGCTCACAAACCAGCACATCGCCGCCATTGCGGACGTGGACTTCGGGTACGTGGACGGCAGCGTCGAGGGCCGGTTGCAGGACCGGGACGGCAATCCCCGCCCGGCCTACGCCGCCCTCCAGGAGGCCTACGCGAAGGCAAAGCGCTACGCCGACTTCCGCGAGATGCTCGACACCGAGCCCGACATCGACGCGGTCGTGATCGCGACGCCGGACCACGTCCACGCGATCGCGGCGCTCGAAGCGATGGGACGCGGCAAGCACGTCTACGTCCAGAAGCCGCTGACGTACTCCGTCGAGGAGGCGCACGCGCTCAAGGCCGCGGCGGCCAAAACGGGCGTCGTCACGCAGATGGGCAACCAGGGACACTCCGGCGATGAAGGCCGCCGCCTCGTCGAGCTCGTCCGCAGCGGTATCCTCGGCGAGATCCGCGAGGTGCAGACGTGGACGGACCGGCCCGCCGGGTGGTGGCCGCAGGGCATCGGGCTGCCGGAGCCGGAGCCTGTTCCCGAGGGCGTGCACTGGGACCTCTGGCTCGGCCCCGCCGCCGAGCGGCCGTTCTACCCCTACACGCACCCGTTCGCGTGGCGTGGCTGGGTGGACTTCGGCGTCGGCGCGCTCGGCGACATGGGCGCGCACATCCTCGACTTCCCCGTGTGGGCGCTCCGGCTCGGCCAGCCCACGCGCGTCCAGACGCGCCACACGCCGTGGGGCGGCGAGGCCGAGGCCGCGGTGACCTACCCGCTCGGCTCGATCACGACCTACACGTTCGATGGGCTCGGCGGTCCCTTGAAGCTCACGTGGTTCGACGGCGGCCTCATGCCGCCGACACCCGAGGGCGCGCCCGAAGGCTTCGCGTTCAACACCGACGGCGGCGGCATCTTCGTCGGCGAGCGCGGCGTGCTCGTCTACGACACCTACGGCCGTAACCCGCGCCTCCTGCCCGCCTCGCTCGAAGCCGAGGCGGCGAGCGTCCCGACCTCGCTCCCGCGCATCGAGGGTGGGATGGACGGACACGAGCAGAACTGGGTCCGCGCCATCCGGGGCGAAGAGGTGATCTCGTGCCCCTTCGAGTACGCCGCCGACCTCACCGAAACGATGCTCCTCGGGATCGTCGCCATGCACGCCGGGCAGCCGCTCACCTACGACGCCGCGAGTATGTCCATTCCAAACGCGCCCGACGCCGAGCGCTGGCTCCGCCGTACGTACCGCGACGGCTGGGCGCTCCCCACTATCTGATTCTTCCGCTTATGCACCGCCGCACCTTCCTCGGATCATCCGCCGCCGTGCTCGGTGGCCTCGCCGCCTTCGGCCCCGCGCTCGGTGCGGCGCGGTCAGCCATTCCCGCCCGGCTCGGCGTCGGGCTCTACACCGTCCGTGACCTCTTCCCCGGCGACTTCGTGGGCGTGCTGGAAGCCGTCAAACGGATGGGATATGACGAGGTCGAGTTCGCTGGCTATCACGAGCGCGAGCCGAGCGTCGTCCGCGCCGTGCTCGACGACATTGGCCTGACGGCCCCGTCGGCACACATCCCCCTGGCTGCGTTCCGAGACGATTTCGACGGCGTGATGGAGGCGGCGAACGTCGTCGGGCATGAGTACGTCGTCCTCCCGTGGCTCCCCGAAGAGCAGCGGCCGACGGGCCTCGACGGCTACCGGCAGATGGCCGAAGAGCTGAACGGGTGGGGCGAGCGGGCGCAGGCGGCGGGCGTGCAGATGGCCTACCACAACCACGACTTCGAGTTCAACACCTTCGGCGGCGAGACGCCGGGCTACGACGCGTTGCTCGAAGCGACGGAGCCGGACCTCGTCAAGATGGAGCTGGACCTCTACTGGGTCACGGAGGCCGGGCACGATCCCCTCGACTACTTCGCGCGCTACCCCGGCCGCTTCCCGCTCTTCCACGTCAAGGACCGCACAGCAGACGGGGCGATGGTCTCAGTCGGCGCGGGCGCGATTGACTTCGCCGCGATCTTCGCCCACGCCGAGCAGGCCGGGTTGCAACACGCCTTCGTCGAGCACGGCGACCCCGGCGATGCGATGAACGCAGCGCTCACGAGCCTGACCGCGAGCTACGCGTATCTCGACAGCCTCCGCTAGCGATGCGGCGGCGCGACTTCCTGCAGACCGGGCTGGCAACTGGCGCGGTGCTCGCGCTGCCCGGCACGGCGGACGCCCACGCGCCGGTCGCCGGGAGTACGTTCCGGCACTCCGTCTGCCGGTGGTGCTACGGCGACATGACGGTGGACGCACTCGCCCGCGCGGCGAAATCGCTCGGCCTCGCCTCCGTCGAGCTTCTCGATCCGGACGAGTGGTCGGCGGTGCAGGCGCACGGCCTCACGTGCGCGATGGCAAACGGACCGCGCGCGCCCGAGGCGGTGATGGGGGAAGGCCAGAGCT
>JBBSMV010000200.1:0-5756 GCA_038232975.1 Rhodothermales bacterium | reverse complement strand
TCGACGACTGCTTCGTGCCCGAGGAGAACGTCTTCCCCGAGGTCCGCGGCCTCAAGGGTCCGTTCTCGTGCCTCAACAACGCGCGCTACGGGATCGCCTGGGGCGCGGTCGGCGCGGGCGAGGACTGCTACCGCCGGGCGCGGCAGTACGTCGGCGAGCGCACGCAGTTCGGCTACCCCCTCGCCGCGATGCAGCTCGTCCAGACCAAGCTAGCGAACATGCTCACCGACATCACGCAGATGCAGCTCGTCGCCTGGCGGCTCGGCGTGCTCAAGGACGAGGGCAGGGTGGCCCCGGCGATGGTGTCGCTCGCCAAGCGGAACAACGTCGGCAAGGCGCTCGCCATCGCCCGCGAGGCGCGCGACATGCTCGGCGGCAACGGCATCACCGGCGAGTACCGGGTGATCCACCACATGGTGAACCTCGAGTCGGTCAACACCTACGAGGGGACCTACGACATCCACGGCCTGATCCTGGGGCGCGAGATCACCGGCGTGCAGGCGTTCATGCCGCGCGGCAACGACCTGCCGGCCGATCCCGAGCCGGCCCTGCCGCAGCCCGCCGAGGAGCTCGCCACGGCCGAGTAGACGAAGCGTATCACCAGCAACCCAGGATGTGCTCGACCTTTCATGGAGGGACTCGATATCGCCGGACTCCGAGTGGCCCTGCAAGAGGGCCGTATCGAATGGCGTAAACACGTCCTCCAGCGCCTCGCCGAACGTGACGTCCGGCAACATCAGGCCATCGAAGCCGTTTTAGAAGGCGAGTGCATCCGGCAGTACCCAGAAGACAAACCTTTCGCCAGCGGGCTGTTTCTGGGATGGGTCGCCGACCGGCCGCTGCATGTGGTCGTCGCCTACGACCCGGCAGACCGTCAGGTTTTCGTCATCACTGTCTACGAACCGTCGTTGGATACCTTCGAACCGGACTTCAAAACACAGAGAAAGCCATGAGCACTTCCGAACTGTGCCCGGTGTGTGGCGGACACAAACGAGCCGGGACGACGACGTTCAGCGTGGACCGTGGGGACAGCCTCATCGTGGTGCGCTCCGTCCCTGCCACCGTGTGCGAGCAGTGCGGCGAAGAGTGGATCGGCAATGAGGCCGCGCAAAGACTGGAGCGCATTGTAACGGAAGCCCGGACGAAGCAGACGCAGGTTGAGATCGTCGCCCTCTGAACGTCGCTCAGAGGTAACCCCGAGCCGGCCCCGCCGCAGCCCGCCGAGGAGCTCGCCACGGCCGAGTAGGGTGCCCGCGTCTACAGGGACCACTCGCTGAAGGGCAGGCCGGTCAGTGCCCGCAGCCGCTCCACGTCCGGGACGAGCCGCTCTTCGAGCCACGTCCGCTCCTCGCCCGAGAGCTGAGGCTTCTCGACGGGCCGGCGCGCGGTGAGCCGCTCCGGCAGGACCGGCCCCAGGAGGCGGCGCGCTCGCGGGCTTCTCACTCGCTCCTCCAGCACCGAGAGCCGCGTCTTCCCCATGCTGACATGGTGCTGCTTCTCGAACCCCTCCGAGTCGAACTCGGGCACCCCGACGAACCGGAAGATGCGCTGGAGAACGGCTCGCGTATCACGCTGCAGACTCTCCGAGGTGGGGAACAGGAGCTGATCGAGCGGGAAGTAGCGGAGGTACGGTTCGAGTTGGTAGTGGTAGCAGCTCGTGAGGAGCGCGTCCTGAGCGCCTTCGCCAATGAGAGCGCCGATTGAGTGGCGCACCCGGTTTTTGGCGACCTTGTGGACGTACTGCGAGACGAACCGATCAATGGGGTCGCGCAGCACGTAGATGAGCCGGGCCTCTGGGTTGGCCTCATGGATCAGCCGCGGGATGTCGTCGCCCGTGCGGTGCCGCTTGGTGTAGACCGGCGACACATCCCCATAGGCCTGCGCCCCTTCGCGGAAGAGACTGCGGTACCAGTCGAAGCCCCGGGCGTAGGTTCCCTTGCCCACGGGGTTGAAGAAGTTACATTCCTTCACCGCCGTCATGGATACCTCAGGGTGGATGCTGAGATAGCGGTGGAGGCTTGTGGTGCCTCCCTTCATGGTGCCGATGACGACGAAGCTCGGGATCATGGAGGTGTGGCTTAGCGGTAAAGGACTTCCTGCGGCCGTGGGAAGCCCGAATGCAACCTCCCAAACGGATAGGCAGGAAGATAAGAGCCAGACGCTGAGGAACCCTACTCTACAGGCCGAATCCAACGAGGCGATTCACGGCTTTCCCTTCTGCGCTTGCCCTATGGAAACGTCTGACCCCGCCGGTACCGCCACGCTCCACGTCAACGACTGCGCGGCTGGGCCGCCCGGTGAGTCGCTCATCGCCCTCCTCGACGGCCTCGGCGTGCCACACGGGTGACCGGTGGGGGTACGGAGCCGTTCTCCCCGTTCCGAACGCCCTCGGCCGCTTCAGGATTTGAGTGCTAGCTGTCGTCCTTCTCCTCCGAGCTGTCGGCGACTTCCTCTATGCCGGTCCGTTTAAGTGCGTGCGCAGGGCGCGGTTCGTCGCGCTTGACACCCGGCCCTACACCCCGCTGTGCCTAGCACTGTCGGCCCTCGCCTTCCGCGTAGCCCTCGCCTGTGACCTGCCGTTTCTCACGACCGAGGTGCTCCGCACGCTCCGCTCCTGGCACCCGGGAGCAGGGGGCGTAGACACTGTCATCGCCGTGACGCCGGACGGGCGACGGCAGCCGCTGTGCGCCTGCTACGCCCGGCGGATCAGGCCCGTCGCCGCAGAGCAGCTTGCCCAGGGGCGCTTCGCCATGCCCGGTGACCACTCGGCCGTGCGGGAGGTGCCCGCTGCGCAACGTCAAACGCGCCGTCCGACGTGCCGGGCGCAGAGCGGACATGATGAGCGCTCCGGGTGCCTATCTTCCCGCTCCCACCTCCATGCTCCACTATACCCGCACCTCGTACCCCGGCCGCCTCCCGGCGCTCCTCGCCATGCAGCGCGACCCGCTCGGCACGTTCGAGCGGATGGCGGCGACCGGCGGCGCGCTCGTCGAGGCCCGGATGGGACCGCCCGGCGTGGGGCTGCCGTTCTTCCTCGTCGCCGAGCCGGACCTCGTCGGCGAGCTGCTGACGGCCCCGACCGACGCCTTCGTCAAAAGCCCGATCCTCCGCCGCACGAAGGTCCTCCTCGGCGAGGGGCTGCTGACGAGCGAGGACCCACTCCACCGCCGGCACCGGCGGCTCGTCCTCCCGGCCTTCCACCACGCCCGCCTCCGCGCCTACGGCGACACGTTCGTCGCGCGCACCGCCGACTTCGCCGCCGCCCTCGGCGAGGGCGAGGTGTTCGCGCTCGACCGCGCGATGATGGGCCTCACGCTGCGGATCGCGGGCGAGACCCTCTTCGGCTCGCACGTCGAGGGCGTGGCAACGGCCGTCGGCCGGGCGATGGAGACGACGATGGCCCTGTTCCGGCAGCGGATGATGAACCCGCTGGCCGACGTCCTCCGCCGGCTCCCGGTCCCCGGCACGCGCCGCCTCCGCCGCGCCGTCGCCGAGCTCGACCGCGTCGTCTACGGCATCGTCCGCGCCCGCCGCGACGACCCGGTCGAGCGCGCCGACCTGCTCGCCCTGCTCCTGGCGGCGCAGGACGAGGCGACCGGCGAGGGGCTGAGCGACGCCGAGGTCCGCGACGAGGTGATGACCCTCTTCCTCGCCGGCCACGAGACGACGGCGAACGCGCTCACCTGGACGTGGCTCCTCCTGGCCGAGCACCCCGACGCCGAGGCCCGTCTCCACGCCGAGGTGGACGCCGTGCTCGGCGACCGCGCCGCGACGTTCGACGACCTGAGGCGGCTCGCGTACACGCGCCAGGTCGTCAGCGAGGCGATGCGGCTCTACCCGCCCGCCTGGGCCGTCAGCCGGCAGGCCACGCGCGCCACGGTCCTCGGCGGCCACCATATCCCGGCGCGCGCCGTCCTCACGGTCAGCCCCTACGTGCTCCACCGCGACCCGCGCCTCTGGAGCGCGCCCGAACGGTTCGACCCCAACCGGTTCGCGCCGGAGGCCGGCATCAAGCGGCACAAGTTCGCCTACCTCCCGTTCAGCGCCGGGCCGCGCGGGTGCATCGGCGAGCAGTTCGCGTGGGCCGAGGCCGTGCTCGTCACCGCGACGCTCGCGCAGCGCTGGCGGCTCGAGCGCGCCGACGCCGCCCCGGTCCCGCTCCACCCGACGGTCACGCTCCGGCCCGGCCGCCCGGTCCCCGTCGCCGCCCACCGCCGCTGAGTAGTGAAAAGAGGGTTAGGACGCTGACACCCCGGCGGGGCCGCTTGAAGCAGCGGAGGGGCGTCGTATATTGGAGGTCCCACCGGGGCTATAGCTCAGTTGGTAGAGCGCTGCCCTCGCATGGCAGAGGTCAGGGGTTCGAATCCCCTTAGCTCCACACGCAAAAGCGCCCCCGGAAGGCTGGAGACAGCAATTCCGGGGGCGTTCTGCGTTCTGAGCGGCCGGGGCACTTCAAGAGCCGGTTCCTACATACTGAAGCGTCTAGAGCAGCGCCATCCGGTCGGCGGGGATCGGCAGGAGGTACTGCGGCTCCATCACCTCCTCGTGGACCCCGAAGAGGCCGGTGCCCCGGAAGTCCACCGCGACGAACTGCTCCGTGACGTGGAGGACCTCACCGATGCCGTAATACGTCGGCATCGGCCCGTAGTAGACGAGGTCGCCCTTCGAGAGCGTGCCGGTGCGCGCGCGCCGGTAGTACGGATACACCGTCGGGAGCAGCTCCAGCCGGTAGGCCGGGCGATGTCGCTTGTAGAAGGCAGCAGGTTCCATCCGAGAAAGCAGGTCCGTCAGGGGCGGCGGTCCGCCGTGTGAGCGGTATAAACTACGGGCGGTTTCCGCTCTTCGTAGAACCATTTCTCACCCCCTCCGGTATAGACGGGGCAACCCAGGCAGCCCCTCCTCCCTTCTCTACCGACGCGCGCGGACCATGCAGTACGACGACAAGATCATAGATCGGCAGGTGGGACGCAACACTCAACTCTTCGCTCGGGCCGTCGCTGCGCTGGACTCCGAGGAGGCGCGCTACCCCTACCTCCGCATCCTCGTCTCGGTCATCGAGCAGGCACACGCCGAGTGGGGCCAGGCTCCCGAGAAAGACCGGCAGATCGCCGAGCTCGCCCACGACCTCAGCGGCGGCACGCTCGACCCGGCCGAGACGGCCCGCGTGGTCCGCGCCCGCGACGAGGAGCGCGGCTATCGGTAGCGTCCGAGGTGCGAGTGACGAATACCGAGTCGTCTTTGATATCCATTCGGCACTCGACCTTCGTCACTCCGAAATCCGGTCGGGGTTGGCGGCGACGAAGCCTGCCCAGCTCTTGAACTTCCCCGTCGGGCCGGCCTCGACGCGGCGGGCGTGGCAGAGCGCGACGGCGAGGGCGTCGGAGGCGTCGAGGCCGCGGTCCTCGCTCAGGCCGAGCTGGGCGCGGAGCATGAACCAGACCTGCTCTTTGGCCGCGTTGCCGTTGCCGACGACGGCCTTCTTGATCTCGCGCGGGGCGTACTGCGTTACCGGAATCTGGTGGTCGAGCGCGGCCTTCATCACGAAGCCCTGCACCTGCCCGAGCTTGAGCATCGCCTGCGCGTTCTTCCCCCTGAACGGCAGCTCGAGGGCCACCTCGTCCGGCGTGTGCCGCCCGATGACGGCCTCGACGGCCGCACCGATCTGCTGGAGGCGCACCATCAGGCCGAGCTCCGGCGACGGGTCCACGCTCCCGTAGTCGAGCACGCGCTCGCGGCGGCCCTCGACCGAGAGCACG
>JBBSMV010000199.1:0-5763 GCA_038232975.1 Rhodothermales bacterium | reverse complement strand
CTGGATTCCCGCCTTCGCGGGAATGACTACCATCTTTGCATCTGAGACGATGAGAACTTAGCAGCCCTGCGTCCACGGACGGGACGGGGACTTCCCCTGTCCAGGGGGAGGATTTCTTTGGTCCGTTACCAAACAGTCTCTCAGTAGTGGTAGCGCGCCTGCAAGAAGTCTACGCGCTCGCCTTGCACCACGTAGACCAGCCGGTGCTCCTGCGTGATCCGCCGCGACCACACCCCGCTCCCGAGGTACTTCAACGGCTCCGGCTTCCCGATCCCGCCGAACGGATCGCGCAGCACCGCCTCGATGAGGTCGAGCACGCGGAGCGCGGCCTTCCGGTCCGTCTCTACCCACCACCGGAGGTCCTCGCGGAACTCCGCCTGGAAAACGGCCTCGCGTTTCTGGCTCCGTTTCGAGCCCTGTTTAGCCAAGCCCCATCTCCTCTCGCAGCGCGGCCGGGGTGGTCGGCTCCCCGGCGTGCTCGCGGGCGCGGGTGAGTGCGCGGAGCAGGCGTTCGGCGTTGCGTGGCGAGCGGAGCAGGTGCGCCGTCTCTAGGATGGCCTCCAGCTCCGCAGCCGGGAGGATCGCAACGTCCTCCTTCCCGCGGCGGCGGATCACGACGGCCTCGCGGTCAGCGAGCACACGGTCCCAGAGGGTAGCGAGGTTGGCGCGGGCTTCGGTGTAGGATACGGAAGTGGTAGGCATAGCCTGTACAGGTTTATTGTACGAGTCTACGCTGGCTCGGCCTGGCGGTTTCGCGGGGTACGCATCGAACGCCCCCAAACGACATCGTCGGGCTGACGGTCTACTTCCTCATCGCCTCGCAGCTCTACCTGTAGGAGCGCGCGGCCGTGCGCCCTTACCTCAGCGCCTCGAAAAAAGCCCGGACGCGGCGGTGGTTCGTGCCGAGGTCGCTCCGGCCGAGGCGGCTCGCGCTGCGGACGTGCAGGACCGCCCCGCCGGTGTACGGCTCGACGCGCAGGTGCAAGTCGTCGGTGAACACGAACACGTCGAAGCACGCATGCAACCCCCGCCCGTCCGGGTCGCGCTCGATCTCGGTGGCGCGGCCCGTCGTCAGGCCGCCGAGCGTGCGGACGGCTTCGAGGGCGTCGGCGAAGAGGGTGGCGGGGGCGCGGTCGAAGAGGCGGCTCTCGCGGTGGCAGTTCGGGGTGGAAGGGCAGCGCGGGAGCGGGTTGTCGGGGAGCGGCATAGGCGCAAAAAAAGCGCAGCCCCGGAGGCATGGGGCTGCGCGAAAAGAGAGAGGCGGTGTGCGTCAGAGCGAGGTCGGCTGCGTCGTCGGGGCGTCCGAGGGTGCGCTCTCGAACTCGCGCTCGTCGTTGTACTTCGAGGGGCACTTGATCAGGATGTGCTCGGCGGCGAACGCCTCGCCCTCCATGCGGCCCTCGACGACGACCTGCTCGGCGTCCTCGAAGTTGGCGGGCTTCGGGTTCGGGTAGCGGACCTCGCGGACGGTGCCGTCCTGGTCGCGCATGAAGAACGAGAACGTGTTGGCCTCGCGGTCGTAGCGCGTCGGCTGGGCGCGGACCCACTCGCCGACGACGTGGGCGCGGGCGTCCTCGGCGGCGGCCTCGGAGAAGCTCATGTAGCCGCCGACGCTCTCGCCGAAGGAGCGCATCATCAGGAACGTGAAGGCGGCCAGCAGGACGAGGCCGATGATCGTCTTAGGCTTCATAGGGAGGCGTAATGCGTGATACGTAAAACGTAAGGATGCTGAAGAACCTCGGAGCGAAGCGCCCTTACGTTTTACGCTTCACGTTTTAGGTTCCGGCTTCTACGCGCCGAAGGCGTCTTCGCGTTCCGGGCGCGCCTCCAGGTCGCGCTCGAGCCGGGCGAGGCGGCGGTCGGTGCGAAAGAGGAAGAACAGCACGCCGAACCAGATGATGAGCACGACCGCGAGGACGACGTAGAGCTTGTCCTGCTGGAGCATCACCGCTTCCAGCCCCACCGGCGGCGCATCGGGGAGTGCGGCCCAGACGCTGTCGTAGACGGCGCTGCCGGGAGCCTCAACCGAGTCGAGGGGCGTGATCGGGAGCTGCATCGGGAGGCGGTGGCGTGGCGGAGCCGAAGGTAGGGCGAGGCCCGGCGCGGGTGTGCGAAAGTCGGCGGAAATGTCAGGCTGTGTCCGGTGATTCAGCACGAAGCCGAGTACGAGGAACCGGCGGCTTCAGCAAGGCGCGCGAGGAGCCGGATGCGGGGCATCGGGCGACGAGTGCAACGCGGCTGGGGTTGTCGGGACCCGCGCGCAGGCCGTGAAGGATTCACCGGACACAGCCTTAGCCCTCGCCCAGCCGCCGCTCGCCCAGCCTCCGCTCGGCCAGGCGGAGGCGGACGCGCTGCGTGTAGAGCCACCAGAAGAGCGCGATGAACCCGGCGACGGCCGGGTAGAAGATCATCCGCATCTCGGGGGCGAGGTCGGTCTGGCTGAAGGCCGGGCTGCCCTCGCCGCCGGGGTGCAGGCTCTCGAGCTGGCGCGGGAGCACGTAGAGCAGGAACGGCGCAATCGCCACGGCGAACAGGTTGTAGACCGCCGCGATCCGCCCGCGCGTGCGCTCCTCGTCAAGCGAGGAGCGCAGCACGAAGTAGGCGCTGAAGACGAGGAGCTGCACCGCCACAAAGGACTGCTTCGGGTCGAAGTTCCACCACTTCCCCGTGCCGACGTACCACGTGAAGCGCGCCCACACCATCCCCGTCACCAGCCCGAGCACGCCGAAGAGCATCGCGACCAGCGCTGCCTGCTCGGCCCGCACGTCGTATTCCACCCGAGGCGAGGCGAGGTAGCGCGCCGAGTAGACCGCCGAGACCAGCATCCCGGCCATCAGCGCGAACCACATCGGGACGTGGAAATAGAGGTTCCGCGCCGACTGCTCCAGGATGTCGAGCCGGGGGACCGAGAGGACGAAGCCCGCGACGATCACCGCCGTCATCCACCCGGCGATGACGAGAGTGAGGATTCGGTGGGCCGTCCCGTAGCGTGCGCGTGTCGTGGGCATGGCGAGAGGCAGAGGGAGAGCCGGTTGCACACCCCGTGGCGACAGCAGTTCGAGAGAGGTTGGTGTGTAACGCGTGAAACGTAACCGCGAAGCAGACCGAAGGAAACGTGAGGGAGGTCAGGGGCGATGGGTGAAGCAGGGCACCCTTTGCGTTTTACACACTACGTTTTACGACTTCTCTCAATCGTTCCAGACGTAGTCGAACAGCAGCACCGAGGCGGTGACGACGACGCCCGCGTAGGCCCCGAGCGTGACGAGGTCGTTCGCCGAGGCCGCCCACGGCCCGGCCGCCGCGCCGAGCAGGAGCGCCCGCTGCGTCACGCGGACGACGCTCAGCAGCAGCGGCACCAGGAGCGGAAACGCGAGCACCGGCAGGAGGGGGCCGCCGGCCGAGGCCCGCGCGATGATCGCCGAGAGCAGCGTCGTCGCCCCGGCCAGCCCGAGCGCGCCGAGCGCGAGCGCCGCCGCCAGCAGGACCGGGGCCGCGACCTCCAGCCCGAGCACGAGCACAAACCCAAAGGCCGCCAGTGCGTTCATCGCCCCGACGAGCAGGACGTTGAAGAGCAGCTTCCCGGCGTAGACCATGCTGCCGCGCAGGTGGAGCTGGAGCAGCAGCACCGTCCCGCGCTCCTCCTCCGCCACGAACGCCCGCCCCAGCCCGACCGCCGCCGCGAACACGATCACCACCCACAGCAGCGCCGACGCCACGCGCTCGCCGACCTCGCCCGTGCCCACGGCGAACGCCACGAGCAACAGCGACGAGACTACGAACAAGAGCAGCGCGCTCACGGCGTAGCGCGTCCGCAGCTCCAGCCGCAGGTCCTTCAGGAAAACGGCCCAGGCTCCGGCGAACCACTCCATTTTAGATTCCGGATTGGGGATTTCGGATTGGGGCGACTATCCTTGGCCTGGAAGATCACTCAATCCAGAAGCGGAAATCAACAATCTAAAATGGATACCGACTGCGTCCTCGGAACGCTCCTCGGCGGTGCCGTCGGCGACGCGCTCGGGATGCCGGTGGACGGTCTCAGCCACCAGAACGTCCGCACCTACTACCGCGGCATCAAGGGCTACCGCGACGACGAGCACCGGCGTGACCTCAGCGCCGGGCAGTGGACTGCTCTCACGCAACGCGCCTTCGCCCTCGTCCGCGCTCTCACCGCGCCGCCTGCCACAGGCGAGCGCTTCGCCGAAGAGGAGAACCGGCTCGATCTCCGTCGCCAAGACCGGCAGACCGAAGGATCGAGCGAGGCAGCGGTCGTGGCCGCGCCGCTCGGCGCGTGGGGAGAGAAGCGGGGCGCGACGGACGAGGCCGCGTTCGAGCTTGTCACGACCGTCCTCGGTGTCCGGTACGGCGCGGTGGCCCTGGCCGCTGCCGTCGGGCAGGCGTTCGCCGTGCAGTACCTGCTTGCTGCCGCGCCCGGCAGCCTTGACGGGCCGGCCTTCTTTCACACGGTCACCGAGGCGACGGCACAGGCAGAGGCCAAGCTCGGCAGCTCTCGCGTGGTCTCCGACCGCCTCCGCCTGCTCGCCGGTCACCTCGACGCCTTCCCGCTCGATCTGCAAGACCTCTGCGGCGGCACCAGCGTGGCGGCCGACGAGGCGTGGCCGTTCGCCGTGGCGATGGTGGCGCGCAACCCGACGCTGCTCGAGGCGACGCTGCTGCCGGCCGTCAACGTCGGCGGGGCGGCGAGCACGGTCGGGTCGCTCGTCGGGGCGCTCGTCGGGGCGCTCCACGGGTGGGCGGCGTTCCCGGCGGCCTGGCGCGAGGGGCTGGAGGGCCGGGCGCGGCTCGAAGCCGAGGCGGCGGCCTTCGCCGAATCGCTGGGCTGACTCCCCGCTTTACGTGCCTTGAACGGAGTGATGGCACGTAAAGCTGTTCCCCTCAATCGAGGGGGACAGCTTTGCGCAGCGGGGAGCGCTAGCGACCGCAATCGGAACGGGGGGTCACCGCCGCTCGGCGTCGCGGTGGGCCTCGGTGTGGCCGCCGGGCGGGAGGCCGCCCGAGAAGCCGTCCTGGTCCTCCCAGCCGCGCGGTGGGAGCTCGTCGGGCAGCTCGCCGAAGTCGCCGACGAGGCCGATCTCGGGCGCGAGCCGGTAGCCCTGGTCCTCTTCCACCGTCCGCTGGATGTGGCCGATGAGGCGGCGCACGTCGGCGGCCGTCGCGCCGCCGGTGTTGATGAGGATGTTGGCGTGGCGCTCGGTGACCTCGGCCCCGCCGACGCGGTAGCCCTTCAGCCCCGCCCAGTCAATCAGCCGCCCCGCGCCGACGCCCTCGATCTTCTTGAAGATGGAGCCGGCGCTCGGCTCGGTGTCGAGCGGGGGGTGACGCTCCTGCCGCCACGCGAGATTCGCCGCCATGACCTCGCGCATCCGCGTCTCGTCGCCCGGCGCGAGCTGGAACGTGGCGGCGAGCACGATGTCGGCGCGGTCGTGGAGGATGGAATAGTCGTAGCCGAACTTGAAATAGTCGTGCCCGACTGTTTTGCGCTTGCCCTCCTCGCTCAGCAGGTCCGCCGCGAGGACGACCTCCTCGATGAACATGGTCCGCTCGCGCTCGGGCGGCGGCGAGAGGAAGTGGAGGTTCTGCCACAGCGCCCCGCCGACGGTGGACGGGATGCCGGCGTAGTGCTCGACCCCGCTCAGCCCCGCCGCGAGGGTCGCGCGGATCAGGTCGGGCCAGACGACGGCGCCGCTCTCGGCCGTCACGCGGTCGCCGTCGACGGTGACGTGGGCCGCCCGGTTGCGGATCACG
>JBBSMV010000198.1:0-5777 GCA_038232975.1 Rhodothermales bacterium | reverse complement strand
TGCGCGCCTCGGGCACGTCGAGGCTCCGCACCACGTCGTTGCCCACGACGAGGTCCACGCGGTGCGCGCCCCGGTTCAGGACCGCGACGGTGTCGCCCCGGACGCCGGCGAGGAACGGGTAGCTGAACGGCTCCCACTGGAACGCGCTCTCATACTCCCCCTCGGCGCTGAACCGCACGAGCGCCCCGCGCCGCGTCTCGGCCACCACGATCCCGCCGTCGGGTCCGAGGGCGAAGCTGGTCGGGTACTCCAGCATCGCCTCCGGCGGGGCCTCGACGCGGCGGACGAGCGCGAGCGTGTCCACAGGTGCCGCCTCGGCGATGGCCCGCGAGAGCGAGTCCGACGGGAAGAGCGCCCGGTCGAGCTGGCGCTGGTTCGACGACGGCAGGCAGCCGGCGAAGAGGAAGAGAAGAGAAAGAGGATAGAGAGGAGATAGAGAAGAGAGCGGCTTTGCCCTCCCTCTCTTCTTTCTCCTCTCTCTTTTCCCTCTTCTCTCTCTCATCTCTTACGAAAGAAGCATCGGCACCTCGCGCTCCGTGCCGTCACGGAGGACGCGCAGGACGACGGTCTCGCCGGGGCGTCGGCTCCGCAGCAGCGCGCTCGCCGAGGCCGACTCGGCCACGCGCTGCCCGTCGATGGCGAGGATCACGTCGTAGGGCCGGACACCGGCGGACTCGGCGGGCGAGGCCGGGTCCACGCTGATCACGAGCAGGCCCTCGCTCACGTCGAGGCCGAGCATCCGCGCGGCGCGGGCGTTGAGCGCGCGCACGTTCAGGCCGGGCGGCGCGGGCCGGGCCACCTGCCCGGTCTCGCGGATTTCGTCCACGATCCGGCGGACCCGCCACGCCGGCGTGGCGAACCCGATCCCGACGGAGCCGCCCGAGCTCGAGAAGATGAACGTGTTGATCCCGATCACCTCGCCGAGGGCGTTGACGAGCGGGCCGCCCGAGTTGCCCCGGTTGATCGAGGCGTCGGTCTGGATCATGTCGCGGAAGACGCGGCCCTCCTGCGGCGCGAAGTCCCGCCCGACGGCGCTCACCACGCCGACCGTCACCGTCGGCTCGGCGGCCTCGAACAGGCCGAACGGGTTGCCGAGCGCGATCGCCCACTCGCCGACGAACACGTCCTCGCTCTCGGAGAAGGCGAGGTACGGCAGCGACTCGTCCGGCTCCACCTTGACGACGGCCACGTCGCTTTCCGGGTCGGTCCCGACGAGCCGGCCTTCTAACTCGCGCCCGTCGGGGAAGCTGACGGTGATCCGGGCGGCGTTGCCGGCGACGTGGTCGTTGGTGACGATGTAGCCGTCAGGCGAGACGACGAAGCCGCTGCCGACGCCCTGCACCTGCTGCTGCTGGACCTGGTCGCCGCGCCGCCCGAAGAAGTGCTCGAAGAACGGGTCGCCCGCGAAGGGGTCGCGGACGCGGACCTGCCGGACCTCGATGACGTTGATCGAGACGACGGCCGGGGCGACGTGCTCGACGGCGCGCGTGATGGCCGTCTGCCGGCTCGCGAAAATCCCGTCGGTGACGACGCCCTCGGCCTCGGGCGGCTCGACGCGCTGCGGCGGCGGCACCTGCGACTGCGCCGGCTGCCGGCACCCGGAGCCGACGAGCAAGGCGGCGACGAGAAGCGTACTTTTCAGGGACAGGGAGCGCGCGAGCATAGAACGTCGGAGGGCAGCGGGATCGGAGCGGCACGTCCGCTATACGGCGGCTTCTCTACTCAGTTTCTACCCACGCTCTCCTGTACCGACTTCCGTTCACCCCCTCCGGAAGCTCTGCCTCGCTCCGAAGACGGCGGCCCTGCTCCGGGCCGTGCCGGGCGATCACCCGCGCGAGGTTGCCCTTCGCATCCCCCGCCCGTTCCGAGGCGACGCCGAGGACTTCGCCGACGAGCTGAGCCGGCGCATCGAACGGGGGCGCAAGGCCTGACCTTCAGCAACACCCACCGACCTCGGCACCCGCCGCCGGAGCCGGCGCGCAGTCGAAGAGGCCGTAGTGGACCGAGCGGTCGCCGGTGACGCGGAAGTACCGGCCGTAGCGGGTCTCCTCCAGCATCGCCGCCGTGTTGCCGCAGACGAGCATCGGTCGCCCGGCCTCGAAGAGGTGGTCGTCGTCGAGCGCGAAGACGTGCGGCTGCTCGGGGATCGTACCCTCGTAGACCGCGACCTGCCCGTAGTCCTCGCGGCGGTCTTCGAGCGAGGCGAGCCGGAAGGCGCGCATCGTGACCGACGAGAAGCGGATGGTGCCGAGCTTCGCTTCGAGCGCCAGGTCCCCGACCGTGATCGGGCGCTGGCTGACGACGCGGTAGTCCGGGCAGCCGGCGGCCGCCATCATCCGGCGGAAGTCTTCGAGGTAGAGCGCCCCGCTGAGGCACTCGCCCCAGAGCACCGGGTCGGCGGCGACCTCCGCCGGAATCCGGCGGTCGGCGAAGACGTCGGAGAAGTAGAGCTCACCGCCGGGCTTGAGGACGCGGAAGACCTCCCGGAAGACAGCCTCCTTGTCGGCCGAGAGGTTGACGACGCAGTTCGAGATCACCACGTCCACGCTCGCGTCGGCGACGCCCGCCGCCGTGAGGTCCTCGATGGTGCCGAGCCGGAAGCTGGTGTTGGGCGCGTCGAAGCCGAAGCGCCGTGCCTGCTCGGCCTCGTGCCGCCGGGCCACGCCGAGCTGCTCCTCGGTCATGTCGATCCCGATGACGCGCCCGGTCGGTCCGACGAGGGCGGCGGCGAGGAACGCGTCGCGGCCGGTCCCGCAGCCGAGGTCGAGGACGGTGCAGCCGCCGAGCGCGGGCGGCAGCGGCGAGCCGCAGCCGTAGAACCGGGCGAGCACCTCGTCGGCGACGTCGGCGAGGATCGCCTTGTGGTGCGGCGGCAGGCCCTCGTCGGTGCAGCACGCGCTGGTCTTGAGGTCGGCCGTGGCCTGGAGCTTCTGGCCGTAGTAGTCGCGGACCTGGTCGCGGAGGGCGGGGGCTTCCATGCGGAGATTCTGAGGGTGGGGGGACGGGAGGATGGGAAAGGGAACGATACGCCGTTTTCTCGGCTTCGGCACCGCCCCCTCTGTTACCGTTGCGTCACATTGTCTCGTGACACGTGATTCGTGAATCCGAGACTCATCGTTTCGGTGGCCTCCCTCACGAATCACGCAGCACGAATCATCTTCCGCCCCGAGGCCGCAGCGGACCCCAGCGGCGTCTCGTGCCGTATCATCCCCTTCCGGCGAGCGCGCCCGCTCGGCACTCCGGTCGGTCTCGCTCGCCTCTCGTCTCGTTTCCCTCATCTCAACCCCACACCCCATGTCTATCGCCAAAGTAATCGAGGTCAGCTCCGAGTCCACCAAGAGCTTCGACGACGCCGCCAAGAACGCGATCACCGAAGTCTCGAAGACGGTCAAGAACGTCAAGCACGTCTACATCAAGGACTTCGAGGTCCAGGTCAAGGACGACGGCAGCCACGTCTTCCGCACCAACTGCAAGGTGACGTTCGTCGTCAGGGACTCCGAACACATGGGCTAGGAGCCTCCCCGATAGCTCCGACGCGCCCCGGCGGCTCGCGCTGCCGGGGCACTCGTGCGTCGCCTCGCCTCGCGCGTCGTCACGAAGCCGAGCAGGCCGAGCGTGGCGACGAGGTGCCGCGCGTAGATCAGATCGTGCCTCGGGCGCGGCCACCACTCGAACGACGCGAGCATGAGCGCCTGGGGCAGCGTTGGGACGAAAAAGACGGCAACGCCGAGGACCACGAGCGCGCGGGCGCGGGGACCGGCCGACCGCACCGCCAGGAGCGCGAACAGCGGGAGCGCGAGCGTGTAGATGTGCTCCCAGCCCAGCGGCGACACCACCGGCACGAGCGCCAGCAGGCCCACACCCGCCGCCGTCGTGAGGCGGTCCCGCAGCCAGAGCGCCACCAGGCCGCCGACGCCGAGGAGCGCCACCCCGAGCGTCATCGCCCGCGCGCCCGGCCCGAGCGTCGCAGCCTCGCGGAGGTCGAACACCGCGAGCGGCTGCCCGAGCCGCGTTACCACCCCGGCGAGCGACTCCGCGAGCACGAGGCCGAGCACGGCCGTGACGGCGATCACGACCTGCGACAGGAGGTACGCCGTCGGCAAGGAGAACGCGCGCCACGGCAGGAACAGCAGCACGCTCGGTGGCGGGTAGAAGAACTCCGCGTCGGCGTAGAGCGAGAGCGGGGCGGCGAGGAAGCGGCCGGCGGCCTCGTAGTAGTACGAGAAGTCCCACACGAACGGCACCTCGCCGCCGAGGAGATGCCGGTACTGGCGCACCCACAGGTAGACCGGCATCGCCGCCGCCACGGCCCCGAGGAGGCCGAGCGCGCCCAGCCACGGCTCGCGCCGTCCCTGCTCCCACACCGCTCGGACCCCGCTCACGGCCTCGCCTCCGCCTTCACGCCTCCAGGCACCCCCCGCCACGACCACGCCGCCGCCACGCCGAGGAGCACGAGCGTGACGATCAGGAACCGCGCGTAGAACACGTCCACCACCGGGCGCGGCCACGCCGCGAGGGTCCAGTCAATCAGGGGAGCCGGCAGCTTCGGGAGCATGAACACCAGCACGCTCGCCGCGGCGAACACGCGCGCGGCGCGCCCCCGGCCTCTCGCTGCCAGGAGGACGAAGAGGTAGAGCGGGAGGGCGAGGACGTAGGTGTGCTCCCAGCCCAGCCCCGAGACGATGGGCATCGCCGCCAGGATCGCCACACCGGCTACCTCGCGCCGAAGCCGCCCGAGGAAGTACGCGCCGTAGAACCCGCCGAGCAGAGCGACCATCGCGACCGAGTTGACGGTATGCGAGCTCGGTGCTACCGCCGTGTCGCCCGAGCGGCTGTAGTCCTCGACGGGCTGCCGCAGGTGCTCGAGCACGCCGATGATGGACTGGTTGAGGGCCTCTACGTTCGTGATCCCGGACCAGGCCGGGAGGAGGTCGAAGACGTACTGCCGGTAGAGCTCCAGCGGCACCACCGGCAGCAGCACGACCGGCACCGCCACCAGCCCGACGGCGAACCCCGCCCCGAGCCGGAGCACCTCCCGCTGCCGGAATCCCCGCCCGCGCGGCACGCCGAGCAGCGCCAGGGCGAGCGGGTACAGCTTCAGCCAGAAGCCGGCGCTCAGCACGAGCGCCGCCCAGAACGGGCGGCGTGCCCGCAGGAGCACGAGGAACCCCAGCCCCGTCAGGAGGACGAACGTGTTCACCTGGGCGTACTTCAGGTTCTGGAAGACCGGAGCCGTCGCCAGCCCGATGAGCAGGAGGGAGGCCCGCACCGGGGCCGCGAGGCGCTCGCCGCTCACGTCCTCCCAGAGCCGCAGCACGAGCCAGACGCACGCCACCGCCGTCACCCCGATTCCGACGACCGTGAGCATGAACGCCACCGGCATCGAAAAGGCCGTGAGCGGCGCGAAGAGGACGATGCTCGGCGGCGGATACACGAACCCGCTGGAGCCGAGGTACAGCGCGAGGGGATCGGCCACGAAGCGCTCGGCCCCGGCGTAGTAGTGCGAGAAGTCAATCACCCACGGCCGCGCGCCCGTCCACACCGGGAGGTAGACCCTCGCCGTGAGCCAGAACGGGTACAGCGCCAGCAGCAGCACGCTCAGCCCCGCGAGCAGGCCGATAGCAGGCTCTCGTTTCCAGGCTTCGATGAGGCAGCGCACGGGGTCCAGAGGGAAGAGGGCAGAAAGCTAGACGCGCAGCGCGAGGGCCTCCGTAGTTTTTCCGGTTTTTATTCCATTCCTCCCATTCCTCCCATTCCTCCCATTCCTCCCATTCCTC
>JBBSMV010000197.1:0-5777 GCA_038232975.1 Rhodothermales bacterium | reverse complement strand
TCGACGGCGTCGGGGTCGAACACGTCGCCGAGCGTAAGCGTGAGGCGAGCGGGCATCCCAAGTGCGGCTCCCGTCGGGTTGCGGAGGACGAGGACGGCTGTCTCGTCGTCTTCCGTCAAGTTATCGGCCGAGGCGGTAAGCGTGACAGTCTCCATCGCGCCGCTGTTCGATCCGGCGGGGAAGGTCACGGTCGCCGCGCTGAAGCCGCCGAGGTCGGTGGCGTCGGCCGTCCCGGCAGCCTCGTCGAGCGCGACCTCCACGCTGATAGCCTCCGCCGCCGCACCTGCGAGCTGGACCTGCACGGCGACATCGTCCGCCCCTTCGTCTGCCGTCTGCTCCGCTCGGGCGAAAGAGACAGTCGGCACGTCGTCGACGATGGGGTCGGTCGAGTTGCAGCCCGCAATCGGGAGAAGGAAGGCGAGGGTGAGAAGGGTTCGGGGCATGGCAGGCGCAGACGAAGTAGAAGAGGGCCAAAGGTACGGGCAGCGGTGGGGCTTTCACGCCGACTTTACCGGGCAGGATTCTATCTTCCGACACCTGCCGCGTCAAGCCCCTTTCTCCGGGACCCTCCTCTCTCCGACGCCGACCCGCCCCGTGCCCTCGCCCCCGCCGCTCCGCCGCTCCGGCACCGTCGCCGTCGCCGCCCCCGCGAGCGCGCCGCTCGACGACGCGCGCTACCAAGCCGGCCTCGACGCCCTGAGTGCGCGCGGCCTGACGGTCGAGACGCCGCGCACGCTCGCCCCCCACGGCTTCCTCGCCGGGACCGACGCCGAGCGGCTCGGTGAGCTGAACGCCCTCCTCCGGCGCGACGATCTCGACGCGATCTTCTGCGCGCGCGGCGGCTACGGCGTCCTCCGCCTCCTCCCCGGCCTCGACTACGACGCGGCCCGCGCCCACCCCAAGCTCGTCGTCGGCTACAGCGACATCACGGCGCTCCACCTCGCGCTCTACGCACGGGCCGGGCTGCCGGGCCTGAGCGGCCCGATGGTCGCCCCGGACTGGCCGGAGATGGACCCGGCGAGCGAGGCGCAGTTCTGGCACCTTGCCGAGGGCGGGGTCGGGGAGATCGTCGGCCCCGGCGGCGAGGCGCTCGAAGGCGTGCGACCCGGCCGGGCCGAGGGCGTGCTCCTCGGCGGCAACCTCGTGATGACCGCCGCGCTCCTCGGCACGCCCTACCTCCCCGACCTCGCCGGGGCGGTCCTGTTCCTCGAAGAGGTCGGCGAGCCGCCGTACCGCGTGGACCGGCTCTTGGCGCAGCTCAAGCTGGCCGGCGTGCTCGAAAACCTCGGCGGCCTCGTCCTCGGCGCGTTCACCGGGGCGGAGCCGCCCCCGAACCGCCCGTCGCTCTCGCTCGACGCGGTGCTCGACCACTATACCGCCGACCTGCCCTGCCCCGTCGCGCGCGGCCTCGTCTACGGCCACCTCCGCCCGAAGAGCACGCTTCCCGTCGGCGTCCGCGCCCGGCTGGAGGTCGAGGGCGACGCCGCGAGCCTCACCGTGCTGGAACCCGTCACGGCGGCCAGCCCGCGATGACCCTTCGGGTATGTCTCCCAGTCCCCCGATCCCCCGATCCCCCGATCCCCCGATGCGAATCGCCGTGGTCGCTTCCGGCGGCGGCTCGAACCTGCAAGCCATCCTCGATGCCGTCGGCGAGGGCACGCTGGCCGCCGAGGTCGCGCTCGTCGTGGCGGACCGCGTCGGCGTCGGCGCGCTCGACCGGGCCGCGCGGGCGGGCGTCCCCACCGCCGTCCTCCGGCCCGCCGACTTCGCCAACGGCGAGGCGTTCGACCGGGCGCTGCTCGGAGCGCTGGAGGCCGAGGGCGTTACGTTCCTCGCGCTCGCGGGCTATCTCAAGCGCGTGCCGGCCTCCGTCGTCCGGGCGTTCCGCCACCGCATCCTGAACGTCCACCCGTCGCTCCTGCCGGCCTTCGGCGGGCCGGGGTTCTACGGCCGCCGCGTCCACGAGGCCGCGCTCGCCCACGGCGTCCGCTGGAGCGGCGCGACCGTCCACCTCGTCGACGAGGACTACGACACCGGCCCGATTGTGCTGCAAGAGCCGGTCCCCGTGCGCCCGGACGACACGCCCGAGACGCTCGCCGCCCGCGTGCTGGAGGTCGAGCACCGGCTCTACCCCGAGGCGCTCCGCCTCTTCGCCGACGGCCGCGTCCGCCTCGACGGCCGCCACGTCCGAATTACGAACTACGAATGATGAGTGTCGAATGATTACTCCTGGCTCTTCATTCGACATTCGCCCTTTGCAACTCGACACTCTACATGATTAAATCGAAAGACCTCCTGCCGCCCGCTGACCGCTACCCGGTGCGCCGCGCCCTCCTCTCGGTCAGCGACAAGGCCGGGCTGGCCGGCTTCGCCCAACGCCTCGCCGCCCTCGGGGTGGAGCTGGTCTCGACGGGCGGCACGGCGCGCGCGCTCCGCGACGCCGGCCTCGCCGTGCGCGACGTGGCCGAGGTCACGGCCTCGCCCGAGCTGCTCGGCGGCCGCGTCAAGACGCTCCACCCGGCGATCCACGCCGGCCTCCTCGCCCGCCGCACCGACCCCGACGATCTGGCTCAGCTCGACGAGCACGGCATCGAGCCTATTGACCTCGTGGTCGTCAACCTCTACCCGTTCGCCGAGGCCGTGGCGCAGGCCGGCGTGAGCGACGCCGACGCCGCCGAGAACGTGGACATCGGCGGGCCGACGATGCTGCGGGCGGCGGCGAAGAACTTCTTCTTCGTCGGCGTCGTGACGGTCCCGGAGCAGTACGACGCCGTGGCCGAGGAGCTGGAAGCACAGGGCGGGCAGCTTGCGCTCGCCACGCGGCGGCGGCTGGCCGGCGAGGCGTTTGCGCACACCGCCGCCTACGACGCGGCGATTGCCGGGTATTTCAACCAGGACGGGGCGGGGGCAACCGGCCGGGGGACGCACGGCCCTGCGCCCCTACCGGAGACGCTGGACCTGTCGCTGCCGCAGGCGCAGGCGCTGCGCTACGGCGAGAACCCGCACCAGGCCGCCGCGCTCTACGGGCACCCCGAGGCGCGCTTCCGCACGCTCCACGGCAAGGCCCTCTCGTTCAACAACCTGCTCGACCTGACGGCCGCGCTCGCCCTCATCGGCGAGTTCGACGACGCCGGGCCGACGGTGGCGATCCTGAAGCACACCAACCCGTGCGGGGTCGGGACTGCCGAGACGCTGGAGGCGGCCTACGGCAAGGCGTTCGCCACGGACCGGCAAAGCCCCTTCGGCGGGATCGTCGTCGTGAACCGCCCGCTCGACCGGGCCACGGCCGAGGCCGCCGACGAGATGTTCACCGAGATCATTATCGCGCCGGGCTACGAGGCGGGCGTGCTCGACTTCCTCCGGCAGAAGCAGAACCGCCGCCTCATCGAGAGCCTGCCGGGCACGGACGCCGGGGCGCTCAATGTGCGGACGGCGGCGGGCGGCCTCCTCGTGCAGGAGCCGGACCCGCCGCTCGGCGCGGCCGAGGCCTTCCGCGCGCGCTGCACCGTCGCCACCGCGCGCGCCCCGAGCGACGCCGAGTGGGCCGACCTCGACTTCGCGTGGCGCGTAGCCAAGCACGTCAAGAGCAACGCCATCGTCTACGCCGGTGCCGGCGCGACGCTCGGCATCGGGGCCGGGCAGATGAGCCGGGTTGACGCGAGCGAGGTCGCCGTGATGAAAGCGGGAAAATCGGGGCTGTCGCTTAAGAACTCGGTCGTGGCCTCCGATGCTTTCTTCCCGTTCGCCGACGGCCTCGTGGCCGCCGCCGAGGCCGGCGCGCGCGCCGCGATCCAGCCCGGCGGCTCGGTCCGCGACGACGAGGTGGTCGCCGCCGCCGACCGGCACGGCCTGGCGATGGTCTTCACCAGCCGGCGGCACTTCCGGCACTAGGGAAAGAGAGAAGGGAAAAGAGAGAAGGAAGAAGAGAGGGAAGAGGAAGAGGAGAGAGCCGCCTGCTCTCTCTTTTCTCTCTCCTCCTTGCTTTTCCCTCTCCCCGTCCCCCCACCCGTCCTCCCACCCGCCCACCCCCAAGCGGGGCTATATTCCGACTCACCCCGCCCGTTTCCTCTCGACCTGCCCGCCACCTTGTTCCTCACCAACGACATCGCCATCGACCTCGGCACGGCGAACACGCTCATCTACATCCGCGACAAAGGCATCGTGCTCAACGAGCCGTCCATCGTCGCCGTCCACCGGGGGTCGGGCAAGGTCGAGGCCATCGGGCAGGAGGCGCTGCTGATGCACGAGCGCACCCACAAGGAGATCGAGACGATCCGGCCGCTGCGCGACGGCGTGATCGCCGACTTCGAGGTGGCCGAGCACCTCATCGAGGGGCTGATCAAGAAGGCCAACCCCGGCTGGTCGCGGCGGATCGGGCAGATGGTGATCTGCGTGCCGAGCGGCATCACCGAGGTCGAGAAGCGCGCCGTGCGCGACTCGGCCCAGCACGCCGGGGCCAAGAACGTCCGCCTGATCGACGAGCCGATGGCCGCTGCCGTCGGCATCGGGCTCGACGTCCGCGAGCCGGTCGGCAACATGATCGTCGACATCGGCGGGGGGACGACCGAGATCGCGGTGATCGCCATGAACGGGATCGTCGTCGACGAGTCGATCCGCGTCGGCGGCGACGAGATGGACGCGGCCATCGTGCAGTACTTCAAGAAGCACCACAACCTGCTGATCGGGCAGCGCACGGCCGAGCACATCAAGCGTGAGGTCGGCAGCGCGGTCCCGCTCGACCCCGAGCTCGAGCTCTCGATCAAGGGCCGCGACCTGGTCTCGGGCGTCCCCAAGACGCGGACCGTCTCGAGCGAGGACGTGCGCGAGGCGCTCCGCTCGCAGGTCGCGCAGATCGCCGCCGCCGTGATGCGGGCGCTCGAGAAAACCCCGCCTGAGCTCGGCGGCGACATCCTCGAGCGCGGCATCATGCTCACCGGCGGCGGGGCGATGCTCAAGGGCATCGACGTGATGCTGCGCGAGCGGACCGAGCTGCCGGTCTTCATCGTCGAGGACCCGCTGACGGCCGTCGTGCGCGGGACCGGCAAGGTGCTCGAGGAGCTCGAGAGCTACGAGCGCGTGCTGTCGTACTGACGGTAAGAGGTTTGAGGTTGTAGGTAGGAGGTCCTACAACGAAACCGGAGACCTTCGCCGCTTCCGCCGCGTATCCTCCCCTCAGAGACTGTTTGGTAACGAGCGAAACAAACCCTCCCCCTGGACAGGGGGAGTCCCCGAAGGGACGAGTCCCGCAGGGGGAGTGGGGTAGACCGAGCACCGTGCCAACCCTGAGTCTACCACCCCGCACGCACGGCTGTGCGTGCTCCCCTCCCCCGCCTTCGCGGGGGCAGGCTCTGTCTAGGAGGGGGACTCTTCCTCGACAGGTACTAAACAGTCTCTCACAACAGTCTCTCAAACCCATAACCTCGAACTTCCAACCCATGCTGAGCCACCTCTGGGCGCGGGCGCGCGACTTCATCCTCCTGGCGGTGCTCCTGGTCGTCTCGCTCGTCGTGCTGCTCTCGCAGAACGGTCCGCTGTTCCGCTCGGCGCGGGCGCTCTCGCTCGAGGCCACCGCCCCGGTCGACGGCGCGTTCTCCTACGCCGAGCGCTACACGCGCGCGCTCGGCGAGAACGACAGCCTCCGCGCCGACAACATCGCGCTCGCGGCCGAGGTGGCGCGCCTCCGCGAGGCCCGCAGCGAGAACGAGCGGCTCCGCGCGCTCATCGCCTTCGGCGACTCGGCCGACTACCGGATGCTCCCGGCGCGCGTCGTCGGCAAG
>JBBSMV010000196.1:0-5796 GCA_038232975.1 Rhodothermales bacterium | reverse complement strand
GAGCCGGGGCAACAGGGTGTGCCGGACCAGCCACCGGGCCAGCCCGTCCAGAAACACGGCCAGCAGCACCCCAGCGAAGAGCACCAGCAGCACCCCCGTAGCCAGCCGCAGCAGCATGAACAGCACCACGGCGGCAAACGCCAGCCCGACGGCGATGAGCGCGCGGCGGACGTATTCCGGACGAGAGAGAGGCATCGGGAGAGAGGTGAGGAGGGGCTACAGGGTACGCACGGCCTCGCAATGAGGCACCGAAAAAGACGGCGGCTGTAGCGCGAAGTTCATGCCAGCAGCCTCGGGAGCGGGAACCCCCGACTGGGAACCGAGAGTAGGGATGTTTTTCTCTAACCTCCGCCATGCACAACCTCTCCCACGACCTGCTCGACCCGCGCCTTGCAGCCTCCGGCGGCGACGGGGCCTCCCCTATGACCGACGCCCACTCCCTCGCCCAGCACCAGCGCAAGCTCCGCGCCTTCCGCACCGACGAGACCGGCCTCAGCTTCGCCTCGCTCGCCCTCTTCGCCGAGCCGCTCTTCGACCTCTACGACCTCGACCCGGCGGCGGCGTTCGACCTCTTCGAGCACCCCGACGACGCCGACGAGGCGACGGTCGCCGTGCTCGAGGCCGCCCGCGTGCTCTGGGCCTACCTCTCGCTCCCGCCGAAGGCCCGCGCGGCGCGGCACGACGCGCTCGCCGCTTTCCTCCTCGGCCCCGACCCCGAGCCGGGCGACGAGGCCGACCTCGACCGGCTCCTCGACGCCGCCGAGACCCACTGGGACGCGCTCACCCCGGACGATGTCGCCCTTGCCGAGGGCGTAGACGCCGAGACGCTGGGCTTCGACGCCCTCCTGGCGCACCCGGCGTTCGCGCACGCCGCCGAGGACCACACCGCCGAGGGGGCCGCCGAGCACCCAGACGAGCCGACCTACGGCCCGAACCGGCTCGGGGAGATGGAAGCCCGCGCCCTCTTCGCCCAGCCTCTCCTGGAGGACGAGACCGACCTCGACGCCCTCGACGCGGCGATGGAGCGCGCCGACGAGTACTGGACCCTCGCCCACCTCCGAGGCCCCAAGCGCGAAGCCCACCTCGACGAGATCGTCGAGGCGTTCGCCGCTGACGAGGCCGGGGCCGCCGCGCTCCGCGCCGAGGCCGAGCGGATGGCCGAGCGCTTCGGGTCCCTCTTCCCGGAGCAGGCGTAGCTCAGGGCAGAAGAGAAAGAGGAGAGGGAAAAGAAGGAAGAGAAAGACGCACCCTCTCTCTTTTCTGTCTCCTCTCTCTTTTCTGTCTCCTCTCTCTCCCTAATGCCCCGGATCGAACACCTCGGCGTCGCCGTCCGCGATGCCGACGCAGCCGTCGCGCTCTACGAGCGCCTCCTCGGGTACACGCCCTACAAGCGCGAGCGCGTCGAGCGCGAAGGCGTAGAAACGGTCTTCCTCGACGCGGGCGGGGCCAAGCTCGAGCTCCTCGAAGCCACCCGGCCCGACTCGCCGGCTGCCGCCTTCATCGAGAAGCGCGGCGAGGGGCTGCACCACGTCGCCTTCGAGGTCAAAGACATCCGGGCGGCGATGCGGCGGCTCCGCGACGAGGGCTTCCGGCTCCTGAGCGACGAGCCGAAGCGCGGGGCCGACGAGAAGCTCGTCTGCTTCGTCCACCCGAAGTCCACCGGCGGCGTGCTCGTCGAGCTCTGCCAGCGCGCCCCTCTCCCGCTCGTGCCGGCCTACGCCCCGTTCCGCGACGGCCGGCTCGCCTACTACCTCGGCGGGCGAGCGGACGGCCCGCCGCTCGTCCTCCTCCACGCCGCCCTCGGCTCGACGGAGCTGGAGACGCGGAGGCTCCTCCCTTACCTCAACCGATACTTTAAGACAATCGCCATAGACTTTGCCGCGCACGGTCGTTCTGACGACTTCCTTGATGAAGAGCTGACCCTGGAGCTCTTCGCCGAGGCCGTCCCTGCCGTGCTCGACGATGCCGGGGTCGGGCGCGCCCACCTCTTCGGGTTCTCGATGGGCGGCTCGGTCGCGCTCCACGCCGCCCGTCGCTATGCCGAGCGCGTAGACCGGCTCGTGGTCCACGGGATGAACGTGCAGTGGGACACGGGCGAGGTGGCGACGATGACCGACGGGATGGACCCGGAGACGATGGAGGAGCGCACCCCCCGCTGGGCCGAGCGGCTTCGCGAGACGCACGGCGAGGGCCGGTGGCAGACGCTCAGCCGCCGGCTGATCGCCTTCACCGCCGCCCTTCCCGGCCGCCGCTTTCCCGATGAGGAGCTAGCGCAGATCACCGCCCCGACGCTCGTCTCGGCCGGCGACCGCGACCGCTACTTCCGCATCGAGCACGCGCTCAACCTCTGGCGCACGCTCCCCGACGCCCGCCTCGCCATCCACCCCGGCCTCGACCACCCGATCCAGGGCGTGGACCCTGAGCGCTTCGCCGACCTCGTGACGGAGTTTCTGCTGGAGAAGTGACCCCCTGCCGCGCTCGCGCTCGCTCCCCAGCTTCACGCGGCTGTCCCCCTCAAACGAGCAGGGTCGCTAAGTTCTGCCACCTCCCTCAGAGGCTCTGGATTCCCGCCTTCGCGGGAATGACTACTACTTTTGTATCTGAGACGATGAGAACGTAGCAGCCCTGCCCTCAAACGAGGGGGACAGCTTTCGTTGCCCTGAGCGCAGGGACTCGTCCCGGAGCGGTGGCAACGGAAGCTGGGGGCGGCGCGGCCGAGGCTAGAGGACCACGAGGCGGCAGGGCGGCGCGGGCAGCATCCTGCGGAAGTCCCGGCCGTTGAACGTGACCAACTCGTCGGCCCCCGCCTTCTCGGCGGCGCGGACGTGGAGCGCGTCGTAGATGGCCCCGCTCACCAGCTTGAGTGCAGCCATCCGGTCGAGAACCGCTGCATAGTCGTCAGCATCGAGAGCGACTACCTCAGCGAACGACTCGACGCTCTCGCCGATGAGTTGGCGGACCCGGGCAGGCGTGAGCCGGGGCTGAAGAACGCTGAGGGTCGCGTACACTTCGGCGAGCGCATGGGCCGACACGAGCAAGGCGGTTTCCCCATCGGCCGCACGGTCGAACACCTCCGAGGCTGCGGCATGGTGGGGATGCAGTTCGATAAACGACGGGATAACGACGGACGAGTCGCTAAGCGTCTTCACCTACGCCCCCCCCTCGTCTTCGCCCAGTGGCCCCATCAGTTTCTGCGACCGTTCCCGGCGCTGCTCACGGATAGCCTCAACTACGTCAAAGTCGTCGATCTCCCCCACATAGATGAGACGTCCGTTCTTCCGGACAAAAGCGGAATCGTCGGTTTCAGCCTGAAGCTCCAGCGTGGGCGCGCCGTCGCCGCCCTCGCGGACGCCGAGCGAGAGCGTGGTGCCGGGTTCGAGGCCGAGGCGGTCGCGGAGGGGCTTCGGGATCAGAACCCGGCCGAACTTGTCGATGGTGACGGTCATGGAACGCTCCGGTGGGAAGAGGAAACGGCACAGGAGAACGGATTGCCAATGTACCGCGCAGGCTGCCAATGGTTGCCGCCGGAGGCGAAGCGCCGGGATCACCCCGGCGACGCACGGGGTACCGCATCTCCGCCCGACTCTTGCCTCGATGACCGACGCGCTCGCCGCCACCCTCGCCCACCTCCCGACCGGCCCCGGCGTCTACCAGCACAAAGACGCCGACGGGACCGTGCTCTACGTCGGCAAGGCGAAGAACCTCCGCAACCGCGTGCGGAGCTACTTCCAGGAGTCGCGCCCGAAGGACAAGCGCCTCCGCATCCTCGTCTCCAAGATCGAGGACGTCGAGGTGATCGTGACCGACACCGAGGCCGAGGCGCTGATCCTCGAGAACAACCTCATCAAGCGCCTCAAGCCGCGCTACAACATCCTCCTCAAGGACGACAAGACCTACCCCTACATCTGCATCAAGAACGAGCGCTTCCCGCGCGTCTTCCCGACCCGCCGCGTCCGCAAGGACGGCTCCAAGTATTTCGGTCCGTACACCGACGTGAAGAGCATGAAGGTCGCCCTCAAGACCATCAAGGACCTCTTCAAGCTCCGGAGCTGCTCGCTCTACCTCTCCGACGGCAACATCGAGGCCGGCAAGTTCGAGCCGTGCCTCGACTACCACATCCAGCGCTGCGCCGCCCCGTGCGTCGGCTACGAGTCCGAGGCGCACTACAACGACACGGTCCGCCAGATCGAGAAGCTCCTCAACGGCAAGACGAAGGAGCTGATCTCCCTCCTCAAGGACGAGATGCAGCGGCTCGCCGCCGAGCGGCAGTTCGAGGAGGCCGCCGCCTACCGCGACCGGATCGCCGCGCTCGAAGCCTACTCGGCCAAGCAGAAGGTCGTCGCTGAGGACGAGGCCGACCGCGACCTGTTCGCCCTCGCGCTCGACCGCGAGGACGACGTGGCGATCGGCGTGCTCATCAAGATGCGCGAGGGCAAGATCATCGGCCGCCAGCACAAAGTCCTCCGCCCCATCGAAGGCGTCGAGGAGGCCGAGCTGATGCAGCGCCTCCTCGAAGACCACTACTCCGAGGCGACGTTCTTCCCCGACGAGGTGCTGCTGAGCCACGCGCCCGCCGACCCCGAGCCGCTCGAAGAGGTCCTCCGCGAAGGCCGGGGCCGCAAAGTGGACCTCCGCGTCCCCGAGCGCGGCGACAAGGCCGGCCTGCTCCGCCTCGTCGAGGCCAACGCCCGCCTCCTCCTCGGCGAGTGGAAGCTCCAGCGGGCGAAGGCCGACGAGGAGCGCGTCCCCCGCTCCGTGCAGTCGCTCGGCCGCGACCTCCGGCTCAAGAAGCCGCCGCGCCGGATCGAGTGCTTCGACGTCTCCCACCTCGGCGGGACCGGCACCGTCGCCTCGTGCGTGGTCTTCGAGGACGGCAAGCCGAAGAAGGGCGACTACCGGACCTTCAAGATCCGCTCGGTCGAGAGCGGGACGCCCGACGACTTCCAGTCCATGCGCGAGGTCGTCCGCCGCCGCTACCGCCGGACGCTCGAGGAGAACGGCCCGTGGCCCGACCTCGTGGTGATAGACGGCGGCAAGGGGCAGCTCTCCTCGGCCGTCGAGTCGCTCAAGGCGGTGGACGTCTACGGCAAGTTCCCCGTCGTCGGCCTCGCCAAGCGGCTCGAAGAGGTCTTCGTCCCCGGCGACACCGAGCCGGTCATGATCCCGCGCACCTCGTCGGCGCTCCGGCTCCTGCAACGGGTCCGCGACGAGGCGCACCGCTTCGCCATCACCGCGCAGCGCAAGCAGCGAAAAACCTCCACGCTCCAGACTGAGCTGTTGGAGATCGAGGGCATCGGCGCGAAGACGGCGCGCAAGCTGCTGGAAACCTTCGGCTCGGTCAAGCGCGTCGGGGCCGCGAGTGAGGAGGCGCTCGCCGAGGTCGTCGGCCCGAGCGTGGCGAGCAAAGTCCACGGCTACTTCCGCACGCAGGAGGGCAAGGCCACGCCCGACGCCCCGGCCGTCGAGTCCGAGGCCGTCGCCGCCGGGCCGCCCCCCGAGGGCGACGTTCCGTAGGGGCTTGATTAATCAGACCCCTACCGCTTCAAGCCCCTACCGCTCGGGGAAGACGAGCACGCGGAGGTCATAGGCCCCCACCTCGTCCGGGCTGACCGTCGTGATGTCCACCGTCCACTCACCGGGCGCGCCCGTGAGGTTCTCGACGCGCGAGACGGTCGGCGAGCCGGCGTCGTCGTTGCGCCAGTGCCGGCCGTCGGGCGAGGTGACGCGCAGGAACCCGTCGAAGCCGTAGCAGAGGAGCTCGACGCTGAAGCGGCCGGACGAGGGCGCGCTGATCGT
>JBBSMV010000195.1:0-5870 GCA_038232975.1 Rhodothermales bacterium | reverse complement strand
GTGGTGCGCCGCCGAGCTCCCGAGTTGGAATACGATCTCGATCTCGGGCTACCACATCCGCGAGGCCGGGAGCACGGCGGCCGAGGAGCTCGCCTTTACGCTCGCCAACGGCATCGCCTACGTCGAGGCGGCGCAGCGGGCCGGGCTCGACGTGGACGTGTTCGGGAAGCGGCTCTCGTTCTTCTTCAACGCCCACAACAACCTCTTCGAGGAGGTCGCCAAGTTCCGGGCGGCGCGGCACCTGTGGGCGCGCCTCATGCGCGAGCGCTTCGGGGCGACCGACGAGCGGGCGATGATGTGCCGCTTCCACACCCAGACGGCCGGCTCCACGCTGACGGCGCAGCAGCCGAAGAACAACGTCGTCCGCGTCGCGCTCCAGGCTCTGGCCGCGGTCCTCGGCGGGACCCAGAGCCTCCACACCAACGGCTTCGACGAGGCCCTCGCGCTGCCGAGCGAGGAGGCCGCCGGCCTCGCCCTCCGCACCCAGCAGATCATCGCCCACGAGACCGGCGTCACCGACACCGTGGACCCGCTCGCCGGCTCGTTCTTCGTCGAGCGCCTGACGGCCGATCTCGAGGCCGAGGCCGAGCGGCTGATCGCCAAAATAGATGAGATGGGGGGCGCGGTCGCCGCCATCGAGCAGGGGTTCTACCAGGACGAGATCGCGCAGGCGGCCTACCGGGCGCAGCTCGCGGTCGAGAGCGGCGAGCAGATCATCGTCGGGGTCAACAAATACGAGGACGACGACCTCGAGGTGCCGGAACTGCTCCGCGTTGGAGAGGAGATCAGGGAGCAGCAGGCCGCGCGCCTCGCCGCCCTCCGCGCCCGCCGCGACGCCGCCGCGTGGGCCGAGGCGCTGGACCGGATCGAGCAGGCCGCGCGGGGCGATGAGAACCTGATGCCGCACGTCCTCCACGCCGTCGAGCAGGGGGCGACGGTCGGCGAGATCGCGCACCGGCTCCGCGCCGTCTGGGGCGAGTACGGAGGATGAGCGGACGCCGCGTGGAGGCTTGGTGGAAGCGCGGCGAAATGGCGGTGAGCGCGACACCCGGCGCATCGAGGAGCGTACCACGGGACAAACAAAATCCCCCGCTGCCATGCCTCCCGCCCTCGCCCGCCGCTTCGACCTGCTCGACACCCGGATCGTGAGCTTCATGACGCAGTACGGCCTCGTCGCGCTGCGGTGGGCCGTCGGGACCGTGTTCATCTGGTTCGGTGCGCTGAAGCTGTTTCCCGGCCTGAGTCCGGCCGAGGAGCTGGTCAAGCAGACCGTCTATTTCTTCGACCCCGCGTGGTTCTTCCCCGTGCTCGGCGTGTGGGAAGTCCTGATCGGGCTGGGGCTGCTCGTCCGCCCGCTCGTCCGCGTGGCGGTCTTCCTGCTCGCCTTGCAGATGCCGGGGACGTTTCTCCCGCTCGTGCTGCTGCCTGAGGTCTGCTTCACCGCGTTCCCCTTCGGGCTGACGCTCGAAGGGCAGTACATCGTCAAGAACCTCGTCATCATCGCCGCTGCGCTCGTCGTCGGCAGTACGGTGCGAGACGTCGGGGTAGCCGAGCGGAGGCTGTAGCGGAAGGCGCTGCCATATGCCGGAACTGTTCTGCCATGTGGTGGTAGAGACCGCGTTCACCAGCCCTTTTCTCGTGATGCCTCCATCGCTCCCGACCGACATTCGCTACGAGCCGTCCGCCGTCCGCCGCGGGCTGCCCTACCGCGCGCTGACCCACCTCGTCGCCGCGCTCGGGCTGACGCTGGCCGAGGCCGCCGGGCTGCTGCTCGTCAGCGAGCGCACCCTGGCGCGCCGCCACGCCGAGGGCCGCCTGACCCAGGCCGAGAGCGACCGCCTCGTCCGGCTCGAACGCCTCGCCAGCGACGCGGTCGAGGCCTTCGACGGGCACGCCGCCGAAGCCAGGGAGTGGCTCACAACCCCGAAGGCGCTCCTCGGCGGCGAGACCCCGCTGCGCCACGCCGACACCGAGCCGGGGCTGCGCGCCGTGCGCGAGATGCTCGCCGTGATTCAGCACAACGTCGCCGCCTGATGCGCGAGGCGATGCGCCTGACGCAGCGGCGCTACGCCGAGACGGCCTATTCCGGCACGGGCGCGCTCCGCGTGGACGGCCGCTGGCACCGCGCCGGCCGGCCCCTCGTCTACGCCACCGAATCGGCCGCGGTGGCCCTCCTCGAAGTCCTGGTTCACGTCGAGCGCCCGCGCCTGCTGGCGATAGAGCTCGTCGTGGTACCGTCGCGGTTCGGCGAGCGGCTCGTGCTCCGGGCCGAGGACGCCTACGGACCGCTGCCCGACGGGTGGTGGCGCTTCCCGTGGCCGGCAGCAACGCAGGAGATCGGGCGGCGGTGGGCCGAGGAGCAGCGCTCGGCGGCGCTCGACGTGCCGAGCGCCGTCGTCCGCTCGGCGCGAAACCTCGTGCTCAACCCGCGCCACCCGGACTTCGAGCAGGTTGAGATCGGCAAGCCGGAGCCGTTCGAGCTAGACGCGCGTCTCGGAGCGTGAAGGCGCGCCACCGCGACGGCGGTTTGCCAGCTAGCGGGTCACCGTCAGGCGCTGCGCGGCCGTGAACGTCTCGCCTCGGGCGCGGACGACGTAGACGCCCGGCGCGAGCGCGTGTCCGAGGGCGAGATCGTGCGCGGCAGCCGGAAGCACGGCGTCGTAGAGGACGGCGAGGCGGCGGCCGAGCACGTCGTAGACGGCGACCTCTACGCGCTGCGGGGTCGGCACGTCGAGCATGAGGCGCACTGGGCCGGCCGTCGGGTTCGGCCACGGCGGCGAGAGCGCGGCGGCAGAGCCTTCGGTGGAAGGCTCAGAGGTTACGAACCGGCTCGTGCCGATGTAGGCGGCACCAGCGCTCCGGAACGGCTCGTCCTCAGCGTAGTCCCCGACGACGAACGTGGTACCGTCCGTGGCGAGCGCGGCGCTGGAGCCGAAGCTCATCGTGATCACGTCGGCCCCGGTCCGGCTTGCGTAGTCGATCCCGCGCGCGACGGAGCTGGCGAAGAGGAGGTCCTGGCCGGAGGCGAGCACCGTGAAGTGGGCCACGGGCATGTAGCGGACGCCGCTTCCGGGCTGGCCGTTGCCGCCGGCCACGCCGGCCAGCCCGATCCCGTTCTCGGTGCGGGCGACGGCCACGCCGGCCGTGGCGGTCCCGGGGACGAGGTTCTCGAAGAGCGTCCCTGGCTCAGGCACCGGATTGTTGTCGCCGGGACACGTCCCGCTGGTGGTGCTGGTGTTGAAGTCCCACCCGTGGAACCTCCTGAATCAGCGCCGAGCCTGCGCGGAACCCCGCCGCCTGAAGCTCCTTGACGAGCGGCTCTACAGCATCGACGAGGCCGCTGCGTTTGGCGCGGACGAGAAGGCCGAGCGTGCCAATCGCCTGAACGCTGAAGGCTTGCGCGCACCGCCGCCCTCCTCGGTCATCCAACACCGCCGTGTAGGCCGCGTGCTCTAGGGCATAGCTCAACACTGCGCTCTCGCCGTGCCCGAGGTCCCAGGCTGCCACCCGGCGTGGGACGGGCTGCGGCGGCTCGATTTCCACCCCTACCGCTTCGAGCCATCGCCGCGCCGGGTCCGCCGGTGGGGCTACGGCGATCTCTCCGGCTACGGCTGCGGGGACGACGAGCTGCTCTCCCAATCGAAGCAGCAGGTCGGCCTGCCCGATATGCGCGAGCACGATCAGCGGCGAGGCATCGGCGACGTACCGATCAGCCACCGCCTACCTCGCGCCGTAACTCCTCGGGCGTCGTCTGAAACGGGGAGACCTCGAAGCGGGCGAGGCTCTGGAGGAACGCCGCGCGGGTGACGCCCGCCAGCTCGGCCGCTCTCGACTGCGACACGCGCCCCTGCTCGTACCACTTCACCGCCGCCGCGAGCCGCATCTCGGCGGCGAACTCGTCGGGGCTGCTCCGCAACGCAGCGAAGGCGTCGTCGGGTAGGTCGATGTGGATGCGGACGGACATGGCGATCTCCTCTGTGTAGCGCTGATACCGCACGGTGCCCCGACGGGTCCCGCCTCTGCCGAGAAGCCCGGCCCCGCGCGCCGCAGGACTGGGCTTCTCGAACAACCGTCGCCTTCGTCGCCCTACGCGATCAGCGGGGCGATGACGAGGGCCACCACCGCGATCAGCTTCACCAGGATGTTCAGGCTCGGCCCCGAGGTGTCCTTGAGCGGGTCACCCACCGTGTCGCCGACGACGGCGGCCTTGTGGACCTCGGTGCCCTTGCCGTAGTGCACCCCGTCGAAGGTCACCCCGCCCTCGATGCGCTTCTTGGCGTTGTCCCACGCCCCGCCGGCGTTGCTCTGGAAGATCGCCATGAGCACCCCCGAGACCGTCACCCCGACGAGCAGGCCGCCGAGCATGTTCTTGTCTATGAACCCGATCAGCACAGGGACCGTGACCGCGAGCAGGCCCGGCAGGAGCATCTCCCGGATCGCCGCCTTCGTCGAGATGTCCACGCAGCGCGTGTGGTCGGCCTTGGCCGTGCCCTCGCGGAGGCCGGGGATCTCGGCGAACTGCCGCCCGACCTCCCTGATCATGTCGCCGGCCGCGCGCCCGACCGCGCCCATCGCCATCGCCGAGAAGACGAACGGGAGCATCGCGCCGAGGAGCACGCCCGAGAGGATGATCGGGTTGGCGACGTTGATCGCCTCGATGCCCGCCTGCTGCATGAAGGCGGCGAAGAGCGCGAGCGCCGTCAGCGCCGCCGAGCCGATGGCGAAGCCCTTGCCGATGGCGGCGGTCGTGTTGCCGACGGCGTCCAAGAGGTCGGTGCGCTCGCGGACCTCGGGTGGCAGCTCAGCCATCTCGGCGATGCCCCCGGCGTTGTCGGAGATCGGCCCGTAGGCGTCGACGGCGAGCTGGATGCCGGTCACACTCAGCATCCCGAGCGCGGCGATGGCGATCCCGTAGAGCCCGGCGAGCGAGTACGCCCCGATGATAGCGAGGACGAGGACGAGCGTCGGCCCGCCGGTCGAGTACATCCCGACGCCGAGGCCGGCGATGATGTTGGTGGCGCTCCCGGTGATGCTCTGCCGGGCGATCCCGGTGACGGGGCCCCGGTGCGTCGCCGTGTAGTGCTCGGTGATGAGGCCGATGGCGACGCCGGCGGCGAGGCCGATGACGACGGCGAGGAAGACGCGGAACGACGAGTAGACGAAGTCGCCGATGATCGGGGTCGTCGCCTCGAACTCGGCCGGTAGCATGAAGCCGATGATGAAGAACGAGAGTACCGCCATGATCGCCGCCGCGCCGAACTCGCCGACGTTCAGCCCGTGCTGCGGGTTGCCGCCCTCCTTGACGTTGACGAAGAACGACCCGACGATGGAGACCACGATCCCGACCGCTGCGAGGACCAGCGGCAGGAGCACCGCCCCGAGCGGCATCCCGCCCTCGAGCGTGAGCGCCGGCATGAAGGCCGCCCCGAGCACCATCGTCCCGATGATCGAGCCGACGTAGCTCTCGAAGAGGTCCGCCCCCATGCCGGCCACGTCGCCGACGTTGTCGCCGACGTTGTCGGCAATCGTCGCCGGGTTGCGCGGGTCGTCCTCGGGGATGCCCTCGTAGACCTTGCCCGCGAGGTCGGCCCCGACGTCGGCGGCCTTCGTGTAGATGCCGCCGCCGACGCGCGCGAAGAGCGCGATGGACGACGCCCCGAGCGAGAAGCCCGCCAGCACGTTGATGACGGTGGCGATGTCCGCCGCGCCCGTCACTCCGTCAATGAAGACGTTCTGGTAGATGATGAAGAGCACGCTGAGCCCGATCACGCCGAGGCCGACGACGGAGAGGCCCATCACGAGCCCGCCGGAGAAGGCCACGTTGAGCGCCGGGCCAAGGCCGGTCCGGGCGGCGTTCGTCGTGCGGACGT